>JBPCIR010000089.1:0-10047 GCA_051006095.1 Rubrobacter sp.
GGGCCAGAAAGTACATCCTGAGGGCTTCCGCCTCGGCGTCCAGCGCAAAGGCGAGAAGGTCGACTTCAAGAGCAGTTGGTATTCGGACAGGGACTACGCCGAGCTCCTCGGCGAGGACCTCAAGATCCGGGATCACATCGAGAAGAAGCTAACAAGGGCAGGTATAGCGGACATCCAGATAAGAAAGGCCGCCGCGCAGGGTGAGATCGCCGTCGACATCCATACGGCAAGGCCCGGGATCGTGATCGGCAAGGGCGGCAGCGAGGTTGACGCCCTGAGGGGCGACCTCGAGAGGCTCACCAACAAGAAGGTGCAGGTCAACGTACGCGAGGTCTCCCGTCCCGAGCTCAACGCGAGCCTCGTGGCCGAGTCCATCGCCGAACAGCTCGTCGGGCGCGCCGCGTTCCGGCGGACCATGAAACGCGCCCTGACCAGCGCCATCCGCAGCGGTGCCGAAGGCGCCAGGATCCAGTGCGGAGGGAGGCTCGGCGGTATCGAGATGAGCCGGTCCGAGACCATCTCAGAAGGAAGAGTGCCACTGCACACGTTGGATGCGGACATAGACTACGGTTTCAGGGAGGCCAAGACCCAGATGGGCCAGATCGGGGTCAAGGTCTGGATCAACCACGGCGTGCACGACGAGCAACCAGAAGCGATCAGGCGGTAGACGATGCTCGTACCCAAGAAGCTCAAGTACAGGAAGCCCCACAGGGGCAGGATGCGCGGGAAGGCCAAGGGCGGGACCGACGTGCAGTTCGGCGAGTACGGGCTGCAGGCCCTGGAGCCGGCCTGGATCACCAACCGCCAGATAGAGGCGGCGCGTATCGCGATGACCAGGAAGATCCGTCGTGGGGGGAAGGTCTGGATCAACATCTTCCCTCACAAGCCGGTGACCAAGAAGCCGGCCGAGACGAGGATGGGCAGCGGCAAGGGGAGCCCCGAGTCTTACGTCGCGGTCGTCAAGCCTGGGCGCGTCATGTTCGAGATGAGCGGCGTGGATGAGACGCTGGCCCGCGAGGCCATGCACCTCGCCGCCCAGAAGCTCCCCATAAAGACCCGTTTCCTCTCGCGAGGGGGTGCTCAGCAGTGAAGGTAGCAGAAGTGCGCGAGCTGGACGTCGAGGAGCTAGAGCAGCGCCTCGCCGCCACAAGGCGCGAGCTCTTCAACCTGCGCTTCCAGCACGCAACCGGGCAGTTGGAGAACACGGGACAGATCAAAGAGGTCAGGAAGAACATCGCCAGGATCATGACGGTCCTTAACCAGAAAACAGGAGAGTAGGTAGTGGTAGAGGAAGAGAAAAACCAGACTCCTGAGACGACCGAGGAGCCCACAGCGGAGACGCCGCAGGATCTCATCGAGACGGGCGAGGCCGGCCTCGAGGCAGGTCCTGCCAAGGGCCCCGCGCTGGACCAGGACGAGGGCCAGATCCAGACCGACACCGAGCGGAACAGGCGCAAGGAGCGGGTCGGGCTCATCGTCTCTGACAGGGCAGATAAGACGGTTACCGTCTCTGTAGAGGCGCTCGTTCGCCACCCGATGTACAAGAAGCGGGTGCGCCGTTCCAGGAAGTTCATGGTGCACGACGAGAATAACGAGGCGCGCATGGGCGATACGGTGCGGATCGTAGAGACGAGGCCGCTCTCGGCGCGCAAGAGGTGGCGGCTCGCGAATATCATATCGAGGGCCCAGTAGTGATTCAGCAAGAGTCGAGGCTCAGGGTCGCGGACAACTCGGGTGCCAGGAGCATCCTGACCATCCGCGTGCTCGGCGGCAGCAAGCGGCGCACCGCGGGCGTAGGGGATGTGATCGTGGCCACCGTCAAGGAGGCCACGCCAGGCAGCGCCGTCAAGAAGGGTGAGGTAGTGCGGGCCGTCGTGGTCAGGACCAAGAAAGAGACGCGCCGCGACGACGGGTCATACATCCGCTTTGGGGAGAACGCCGGTGTGATCATCAACCCCGATGGCGCCCCCCGCGGGACGCGTATCTTCGGTCCCGTCGCCCGCGAGCTCAGGGAGAAGGGTTACACAAGAATCATCTCGCTCGCCCCGGAGGTGTTGTAGTTATGGGTCTCAAACTGAAGCGCGGGGACACTGTCGTCGTGATCTCGGGCAAAGAGAAGGGCAAACGCGGAGAGATCGAACGGGTCATCCCGAAAGAGAACAGGGTCGTCGTCGGCGGCGTCAACGTGCGCACGCGTCACGCGAGGCCGAGCCAGCAGAACCAGCAGGGGCTCTACCACTTCGACGCTCCCATAGACGTCTCCAACGTGATGCTCGTCGACCCTAACTCCGGCGAGCCGACGAGGGTGGGCTACCGCTTCACGGACTCGGGAGAGAAGCTCCGGGTCGGAAAGAAGTCAGGGAAGGATATCGATGGCTAGGTTGAGAGACAGGTACGCCGAGGAGGTCGTCTCGGATCTCGAGGAGAGGTTCGGCATCGAGAACCCGATGCGGATGCCCGGTCTGGAGAAGATCGTGGTGAACATGGGCGTCGGGGAGGCCGTAGTAAACAGCCGCGCCCTCGACGGCGCCATGGAGGACCTCGCCAGGATCACGGGCCAGAAGGCCCAGCTCAGGCGGGCCCGCAAGAGCATCGCATCGTTCAAGATCAGGGAGGGCATTCCAGTCGGGGCGAGGGTCACCCTGCGCGGCGAGCGGATGTGGGAGTTCCTCGACCGCTTTATCTCGATAGCCCTACCGCGCGTCAGGGACTTCAGGGGTGTCAGCCCCGCCTCCTTCGACGGGAGCGGGAACTACGCCATAGGCCTCAGGGAGCAGGTTATCTTCCCCGAGATATCCTACGACTCCATAGATGCGACCCGCGGGCTCGACGTGGCGATCGTAACGACGACTGAGAGCGACGATGAGGCGCGGGAGCTCTTGCGGCTCCTCGGGATGCCGTTCAGGCAGAGTTGAGAGGTAGGAAATGACGAGAAAGGCTTTGCTGGTAAAGCAGCAGAAGAAGCAGAAGTACGCGGTCAGGGAGTACAACCGTTGCCAGAGGTGCGGCAGGGCGCAGGGCTACTACAGGAAGTTCGGGCTGTGCCGGATCTGCCTCAGGGAGCTGGCGCACGAGGGGAAGATCCCTGGCGTAACGAAAGCGAGTTGGTAGATAGTTATGTCGGTAAATGATCCTATAGCGGATTTCCTGACGCGCATCCGCAACGCGCACATGGCGAAGCAGGAGACGGTCGAGATACCGCACTCGAAGATGAAGGCTGAGATAGCCAGGATCCTCAGGGAGGAAGGCTACGTTCAGGATGTCTCCGAGCGCGGGAGCGGGGTCGAGAGGCGGCTCGTCATAGCCTTGAAGTACGGCCCCGACGGCAGCCGCGGCATCGCCGGGCTCAGGCGGATGAGCCGCCCTGGACGCCGGGTCTACCGCAAGCAGACCAGCATCCCCCGTGTGCTCGACGGGCTCGGGGTGGCGATACTCTCGACCTCCCAGGGGATCCTGACAGACCACCAGGCCAGGCGCAGGGGCGTCGGCGGCGAAGTCCTTTGCTTCGTCTACTAGGGAGGTAGCAGTGTCGAGAATCGGGAAGGCGCCTGTCGAGGTCCCCGGCGCGGTCAGCGTCGAGGTCTCGGGCCGCGGCGTAAAGGTGAACGGCCCGAAGGGCGAGCTCACGGTGCCCGTTGGCCGCGGGATCGAGGTAAGGCAGGAGGACGGCAACGTAATAGTCGAGCGGGCCACGGACTCGCCCGAGCATCGGGCGATGCATGGCCTTACGCGATCCCTGATCTACAACGCCGTAGCTGGCGTGACGGACGGGTTCACGAAGACGCTGAACATCGCCGGCGTCGGCTACAGGGCCGCCCTGCAGGGGAGCGACATCAACTTGCAGGTCGGTTACTCTCATCCCGTCTCGATCTCACCCCGCGAGGGGATAGAGTTCGAGGTTCCGAACGCAACGACGATTATCGTGCGCGGGATAGACAAGCAGAGGGTAGGCCAGACGGCGGCGGAGATCCGGATGGTCCGTCCGCCCGAGCCTTACAAGGGTAAGGGCATCCGCTACAGCGACGAGCAGATCCGGCGCAAGGTCGGCAAGGCCGGATAGTAGGAGGATCAATGGCTGTTCTAGAGAAGCGGATGCACAGGGAGAAGCGGCACAAGCGCGTCAGGCGCAAGTTGGCCGGTACGGCCGCAAGACCCCGCCTCTCCGTGTACCGCTCCAACGTGCACATCTACGCCCAGCTCATCGACGACGACGCGGGAGAGACGCTCGCGGCCGCAGACTCCCGCCAGGTGGGAGAGGCCGACAACCGCAAGGACGCGGCCCGCAAGGTCGGAGCCTTGATCGCGAACAAGGCCTCCGAGGCCGGGATAGAGGCGGTCGTCTTCGACAGGGGCGGAAACAAGTACCACGGACGCATCGCGGCCCTCGCCGAGGGCGCCCGCGAGGGCGGACTGAGGCTCTAACTTTTAGGAGGAAGTATCTTGGGACGACCAAGAAACGATAACAGGCAGGGCGGAGGCAGACAGGGCGGAGGACGAGGCGGCAGGCAGCGCGACGGGGCCTCGGATCTCCAGGACAGGGTCGTCGAGATCCGGCGCGTCGCCAAGGTAGTCAAGGGCGGCCGGCGCTTCAACTTCTCTGCCCTCGTGGTCGTTGGTGACGGTAAGGGCAGGGTCGGCACTGGCCTAGGGAAGGCAAATACCGTCCCTGCCGCCATCCAGAAGGGCCAGGACAGGGCCAAGCGCAACATGTTCGACGTACCGATGCGCAACACAACCATCCCCCACGGGGTCACAGGCAAGTTCGAGAGCTCCCTGGTGCTCCTCAAGCCGGCCTCCGAGGGTACAGGTGTGATCGCAGGCGGCGGAGTCAGGGCTGTCTTGGAACTCGCCGGTATAAAGGACGTGCTCACCAAGGCGCTCGGCTCGACGACCTCGGTGAACCTAGTACAGGCTACTGTCGAGGGGCTTCAGCGGCTGCGCAGCAAGGCCGACATCGAGCAGACGCGAGGGGTGAAGATCACACAATGAGCCCCCTCAAGGTTACGCAGGTAAGGAGCGTCGTAGGCTCCAAGCAGGGTCACAAGCGTACGGTGCGCGCCCTTGGTCTCAAGCGCATCAGGGACTCGAGGGTGCACCAGGACACGCCCCAGATCAGGGGCATGGTCCACAAGGTGCAGCACCTCGTCAAGGCCGAGGAGGTGGATTAGCGGTGAGGCTCAACGAAATAAAGGGTGCCCCAGGCTCGAAGAAGGCTCGCAAGCGCGTAGGGCGCGGCACGGGCTCCGGGCGCGGCAAGACTTCGGGCCGGGGCCACAAGGGCGCCGGGGCCCGCTCGGGCGTCTCCGCGTTCGCAGGCTACGAGGGCGGTCAGATGCCGCTGCAGCGGCGGCTGCCGCGCCTGAAGGGCGAGGCCAGGGGCCGCCACACCGTTGCCCGACCGACCGTCTACGCGGCTGTGAACCTTAGCGAACTCGAGGGCGTCCCCGGTGATACGATAGGTCCTGACGAGCTGCGGGCCGCCGGGCTCGTCAGGAAGAAGGCCGAGCTCATCAAGATCCTCGGCGAAGGGGACGCAGGACGCGCCGTTACGGTAAAGGCGCACGCGTTCTCCAGGTCGGCGAGAGAGAAGATCGAGGCTGGCGGCGGAAGCGTAGAGGTACTGGAGCGGTAGAGATGTTGGGATCCCTAGCCAACGCCTGGAAAATCCCGGAGCTACAAAAGAGGCTCCTGTTTACGTTCGCCATGTTGGCGGCGTACCGTCTCGGGGCCTACATACCCTTGCCTGGGGTCGACCCAAGCGTCCTCGCTGGCGGACTTCAGAGCGGCAACCCCATAACGGGACTTTTCGGGACCTTCACGGGTGGAGCCTTCAACAACTTCGCGGTGTTCTCGCTGGGGATCATGCCTTATATAACGGCGGCCATCGTGATGCAGCTTATGACGGTCGCCATCCCGCGTCTTCAGGAGCTCGCCAAAGAGGGTGAGACGGGGCAGCAGAAGATCACGCAGTACACCCGCTACTTCACGCTCGTGCTCGCGCTCCTGCAGTCCGTCGCGATGGTCCTTTTCTTCCGTTCTGCGCAGGGCGGCGGGGCGCTCGCGGGGACTAGCTCGATCCAGATTCTCGTCGCCGTCGTTACCCTGACGGCCGGCGTGATGCTCACGATGTGGTTCGGCGAGCTCATAAGCCAGCGCGGCCTCGGCAACGGCATCTCACTTATCATAACGGCCTCGATCCTCTCGCAGGCGCCGGTGGCCATCACGGCGCTCAGGGAGAACGGTGACGTGCTCACGGTGGTTATCCTCGGGCTTCTGGCCGTTATGATCGTCGCCGCCATCGTATTCGTCAACGAAGGCCAGCGTAGGATCCCGATCACCTACGCCAAGCGGCAGGTCGGGCGCAGGATGAGCCAGGGCGGGACTACCTACCTGCCCCTCAAGGTCAACATGGCCGGCGTCATCCCGATCATCTTCGCCTCCTCACTGTTGCTCTTCCCCGTCGTACTCGCGCAACTGGCCTCCAGCGGGGACCCGAACTCTATACTCGCCAGGCTCTCGTCCTTCTTCAACGCGGGTGGCGCGCCTTACCTTATCCTCTACGCTATGCTCATCATCATGTTTACCTACTTCTACACGGCGGTGCAGTTCAACCCCGTCGAGCACGCCGACAACCTCAAGAAGAGCGGCGGCTACGTCCCAGGCTACAGGCCAGGCCAGCCGACGGCCATCTACCTGAACAACGTGCTGACCAGGATCACGCTCTTCGGCGCCCTGTTTCTGGCCGTCGTCGCCGTGCTGCCTTACCTGATCTCGGGCACCCTGAACCTCGGGAACTCGATCTTCCTCGGCGGCACCTCGATGCTAATCGTGGTCGGCGTCTCGCTCGACACGGTGCGCCAGCTCGAGAGCCAGCTGATGATGCGTAACTACGAAGGGTTCTTGAGGAAGCGATGAGGGTTATCCTGCTTGGGCCCCAGGGAGCGGGCAAGGGAACGCAGGCGCAGCGCCTCGCTGACAGGGTCGGCGCCACGCACATCTCCACGGGAGACATAGTGCGCTCCGAGATAGAGTCGGGCTCGGAGCTAGGCAAGAAGGTGCAGGACTACAACGACAGGGGCGAGCTGGTACCGGACGAGATCATCGTCGAGATGGCGAAGCCTTACCTGGACGACGCAGACTCCTGGCTACTCGACGGCTTCCCCCGCAACGAGGCCCAGGCGAAGGCCCTGGACGGGGCGCTTGGGGAGATCGGAGAAAAGGTCGACGCCGTAGTCGCCCTCCAAGCGCCAGACGACGCGCTCGTGGAGCGGCTCTCGGGAAGACGCCAGAGTAAGGCTACGGGCAAGATCTACCACGTCGAGTACGACCCGCCGCCCGACGATGGAGACGATCCCGGCCCGTTCATCCAGCGCGATGATGACGCCGAGGACGCGATCAGGCGCAGGCTCGAGATCTACCACGAACAGACCGAGCCCTTGAAGGACTTCTACGCCGAACGCGACCTCCTGGTCACGGTCGACGCCGAGCAGGAGATCCCGAAGGTCACCGAGGACATCCTCGGGGCCGTCGGGCGAGAGGAAGAAGCTTGATCGTCCGCAAGAGCAAGACGGAGCTCGAGGCGATGGCCGAGGGCGGGCGGATAACCGCGGCCTGCTTGAAACTGCTCGAGGAGAACGTCAGGCCCGGTGTGACGACGCAGGAGCTCGACCGCCTCGCCGAGGAGTTCATCCACGATCGCGGGGGCAAGCCCGAGTTCAAGGGGTATCAGGGGTTCCCGGCCTCGATCTGCGCCTCCCCAAACGCCATGATCGTGCACGGCATCCCAGGCTCCTACCGCCTGAAGAACGGCGACATAATCTCCCTCGACGTCGGCGTCCGCTACGAGGGCTTCGTAACGGACTCGGCCACCACCGTCGCTGTCGGGCAGGTGCCCGATGAGGTCGTCGGGCTGCTCGGTACCACGAGGGAGTGTCTCGCGGCGGCGACGGATCAGATGCGGGCCGGCAACAGGCTCGGCGACGTCGGCCACGCGATACAATCCCTCGCCGAGTCGCGCGGTTACGGGGTCGTAAGGGACCTGGTCTCCCACGGGGTCGGGCGCCAGATGCATGAGGACCCCCAGATCCCGAACTACGGCTCGCCTGGTACGGGCCCGCGCCTGCTCCCAGGGATGACCTTCGCCATAGAGCCCATGATCACGCTCGGCGACTACGATATCCGCCTTAGCGAGTGGGACGGGTGGTCCATCTATACGGCCGACGGCTCCCTCTCGGCCCACTTCGAGAACACCATAGCCGTTACCGATAACGGCCCCCTGGTGTTGACCAAAAACGGGGGCTCGAGCGGATAACAAGTAGCGTTTGCCGGTGGGAGCGTCCACCCGGGCGTGGTAAGATATCCGTTTGGCTTCAGCCATCTTGTAACTACTCGAGAAGAGGAGGTCCTTGGCCAAAGAAGATGTCATAGAGGTTGAAGGCACCGTAACCGAGGCGCTGCCCAACACGCAGTTCCGGGTCGAGCTCGACAATGGGCACAACGTGCTGGCGCACATCTCAGGCAAGATGCGGATGAACTACATCCGGATATTGCCTGGTGACAGGGTGAAGGTGGAGTTGAGCCCATACGACTTGAGCCGGGGACGGATCACCTACAGGTTCAGGACATAAGGAGAAGGTTGTGAAAGTCAGGGCGAGCGTGAAACCGATATGTGAGCGGTGCAAGGTAATAAGGCGTCGAGGTGTCGTGCGGGTCATCTGCACGAACCCCCGCCACAAGCAGAGGCAGGGCTAGCATGGCGAGGATAGCAGGGGTAGACCTCCCGAGGGAGAAGAGGGTCGAGGTGGGGCTCACCTACATCTACGGCGTCGGCCGATCGACGGCGAGGAAGATCTGCCGCGGCGCCGAGGTCGACCCTGACACGAAGGTGCGTGACCTGGCCGAGGGCGAGGTCGCCAGGGTCAGGACCTACATAGACCAGAACGTCGAGGTCGAGGGCGACCTGAGGCGTGAGACGCAGCAGAACATCAGGCGTCTTATAGACATCGGAACGTACAGGGGCATCAGGCACCGCAGGGGCCTTCCCGTGCGTGGGCAGCGTACGAAGACGAACGCCCGCCAGCGCAAGGGACCGAAGCCGTCGATAGGCGGGAGGAAGAAGAGGTAGATGGGCAGGCAGAGGCAACAGCGCCAGCGCGCGCGCGGGGCGAGCAGGTCGCGTCGCAGGGTCCGCAGGAACGTAACGACCGGAGTGGTCCACATAAAGAGCTCCTTCAACAACACCATCGTCTCCGTCAGCGACCAGGAAGGAAACGTCATCGCCTGGGAATCGGCCGGGTCGCTCGGGTTCAAGGGGAGCCGCAAGAGTACGCCGTTCGCGGCCCAGATGACGGCCGAGAGCGCCGCGAACAAGGCTATGGACCAGGGCATGAGGCGAGCCGACATCGAGGTCAAGGGCCACGGCTCGGGTAGGGACATGGCCGCCCGCACCTTCCAGTCCATGGGCATAGAGGTGCTCTCCATAAAGGACGTTACGGGCCAGCCTCACAACGGGTGCAGGCCGCCCAAGAGGCGCAGGGGGTAGGTACATGGCGCGTTACACAGGACCTAGGGGCAGGAGAGACCGGCGGGCCGGGGTAATGCTCTCGTCCATGCGGAAGAATCCGCTGGAGAAGAAGCCATACCCGCCCGGAGAGCACGGACGTGGCAGGCATCGCCAGACCGAGTTCGGCCTGAGGCTCATGGAGAAGCAGAAGGCCCGCTGGTACTATGGGGTCTCCGAGAAGCAATTCAGGCGGGCCTACGACAGGGCAACCAGGATGCAGGGCGTCTCTGGCGAGAACCTCCTAAGGCTCATGGAGCTCAGGATGGACAACGTCGTCTACAGGTTGGGTTTCGCCACCAGCCGCCCGCAGGCGCGTCAACTCGTCGTGCACGGGCACTTCCAGCTCAACGGCCGCAAGCACAACGTCCCTTCGGCCATACTCAAGCCGAACGACGTCATAACGGTCAGGGAGAAGAGCAGGGACTTAGAGCCCATCCAGAACGCCGTCGAGAACGTGGTAGCCGTTCCGCCCTGGCTCGAGGCCG
>JBPCIR010000090.1:0-19438 GCA_051006095.1 Rubrobacter sp.
GTCACCTCCAGCAGCGGACCCTCGGACTGGCTCACGGAGCGCCAGCTCGAGCGGATGCACGCGCGCTACTCCGCCGAGGTGACGATGACCGACCACTGGCTCGGCCACTTCCTGGACAAGGCACAGGGGCTTGGGATCCTGGACAACACCATGCTGATCCTGCTCTCGGACCACGGCCACGCTTTCGGGGAGCACGGTTACGCCGGAAAGGTCGCAGGGGCGCTCTACCCCGAGCTCACCGACACCATCTTCTTTGTAAGGCATCCTGGAGGCAAGGGCGCAGGGACTACCAGCGACCACTACGCCTCAACCCACGACGTGGCGCCAACGATCCTTGGCTCGATGGGCCTCGAGCCCCACCCGCAGATGGGGGGACAGGATCTCTCCGTAATGCTGGACGGAAAGGAACCTGGTCCGAGGCCCCACTTTACCGCCGGCTACCACGACCACGTCTGGTCCCGCGACGAGAAGTACGCCATGTTCAGCCTATACAACGGCTCGGACCCTCACCTCTTCGACCTGGAAAACGACCCGAAGATGGACAAGAACATCGCCCCGTCACACCCCGCCGTGGTGAAGAAGATGTTCGACGAGTACATAATCAAGGACGCCGGCGGCCCCCTGCCCCACTATTAGTCGGGGGCTCCTCGATGCTATCGTACCGGAGAGGGAAGAGTAGTCTTGCGTAGGCTGTTGTCATTCCTCCTCAAGTGGAGCGGCATACTGTGCGTGCCAGGTGGCGTGCTTTGGGCGCTCACTCCCACGGGCATCTACATCTCCAATCTCGCTTTCCACACCCCCAACGTCTTCTGGAAGTTGTTCTGGCCGGCCCCGCTGCTCATCCTCCTCGGCCTGGTCGGTCTTCAGTTGCGGCAGTCGGGGCGTTCCGGCCTGCTGGGGAAACTCGGGTTCTTCGTGGCCATCCTGGGGCTCGTCATGGTCATAGCGGGCGACATCGGCCTGTACTGGCTCGAGGTAGACGACCGCTTTATCGTCACCGCGCCCGCTTACAGTGCCTTCCGGCTAGGGCTGCTCGTTCTGGCCGTGGGATCGATCCTCTTCGGCGTCACATCCCCCCGCGACGGCGCTTTGCCGACCTGGGGCCTGCTGCCCTTCGTCGTCGGGTCTCTGTGCGGTTTGATCTCTTTTTCGCGGGACCTCGGCTCCTTCGGCGCCGTGCTTTGGATCCTGTTCGGTGTCGGGTGGGCGTGGTTGGGTCTCTCGCTCGTGGTCGAGGGCTTCTCCTCCTTCCTGCGAACCAGACGTGCCACCCGCGGCGGTGTCGCCGCAAAAAAGTGACAGAGGATACGGCCCGAGACCTTCGAGACTACCCGCCGAACTCGCCCAACCGTCTGGTATGCTGGCGGTTTTTCGGGCGACGTAGAAGGCAGGAACAGTGGACATAGAGGCCGTCCTGAAGAGTGGCGAGGGCGTCGGCAAGAACCTCGGCATCGAGTTCGAGGAGCTCACCCCCGAGCGGGTGGTGGCGACGATGCCTGTGGACGAGAGGCACCACCAGCCGTTCGGATACCTGCACGGCGGGGTGAGCGTGGTGCTGGCGGAGAGCGTGGCGAGCACAGGAGCATTCCTGAACTGTCCGCCGGGGAAGGTGGCTTTCGGCTCGGAGATCAACGCGAGCCACGTCAGGCCCAAGCGCGCCGGCAAGCTAACGGCGGTCGGGGTGCCGGCTCACGTGGGGCGCAGGAGCCAGGTGTGGGAGGTTCGTATCACCGATGAAGATGACAAGACGGTGTGTGTCTCGCGTTGCACCGTCGCCGTAGTGGACGCGGAATGAAGTAGGACGGGATCATTGGAGCAGGAACGTCCTGACCTCTTCGTTGAATGTCCTGGCACGCTCGTCGTGTGGCAAGAGGCCGGCGACCTTGAAGATGCGGGGCTCGGACCGGGGGTTATTCTGCACGAAACGCTGCGCTTCGCTGACGGGGGCCGTACGCGCTTCGAGGCCCCAGCAGATCAGAGTCCTTTGCGGCACCCGCGGCCAGAGGTCGGCGACTCCTAGGTTGAGCTTGCCAGAGACGAAGGCCGCGGGGAAGTACCTGGCCCCGGGCTGATGGCTCGTGCTGTAGTAATCCTCTACCAGCTCTTCTGTTACGAGATCAGGATCGTGGTAAGCCATGCTCCCGAGGTAGTAGCGGATTCCCCGCAAGGAGACGATGGCGTGGTAGAGCGTGTTCCCGAGGACCGGCGCCAGGAAGAGGCCGTAGATCACATCTCCCAGCCGTCCCGAGGGACGGTCGAGGGTCCCGTAGCCCGTAGGACAGATCAGGACGAGCTTCTTGAAGAGCCTCGGGCTCCGCACGGCCGCTGGCACGACTAGCGCCGCCGTGAGCGAGCTGGCTACGAGGTGGGCTGAACCCCCGATCTCGTCCCGCGCGAAGTCCTCGACCTGCGACGCAACGTCCTCAGGCCCGTAGCGCCGCGAAGGCCTCTCCGACATACCGCACCCAAGGAGGTCCAGAGCGTATACCCTGAAGCTCTTCGATAACTCTTCGAAGTTCCTGCGGAACTCGAAGGAGGAAGCCCCGGCGTAGACGCCGTGCACCAACACCAACGCCTCACCCTCCCCCGCCACCGAGTAAGCGAGATCCCCACCCCGCCACCGGTAGTAGCGCGTCTCGCCGCCGAGCCGGTTCCGAAGTCGCCCGCCACCTCTCTCCAACCGCAGGTTGTTGAGCGCTAGACCCCCGCTTATGCCCCCGACCGCCACGAGCGCCGTCCTCAGCTTCATCCCGCCTCCTCAGAAACCATCGTCGCCAAAATCGTACCCGAAAGCGCCAGCCAGATTCCTCGTTGACAAACCCAGAGCCTAGGATAACATTTAAGCGAGTTATATAAGTAACTTAAATGTGTGGGAGAGCTCACATGGACAGGGAACGGCTCGTCGACGAGACCTTGATGTTGCTACCGACTTTGATGCGCCTGGTCGAGCGGCCCAGTCCGGTTGAGATGGGTGAGATCGCAAGCCGTGGGTTGGCGACGGACGTTCAGGTCTCGCCGGGGCACATTCAGGTGTTGATAGCGTTGACGCGTGGGCCGCGGTCTGTCGGGCAGCTCGCCGAGGAGTTGGAGGTTTCGCCGCCGGCTGCCACGCAGCTTGTGGACAAGCTGGCCGAGCATGGGATGGTAGACCGCCACAACGATCCTGCGGACCGGCGGGTCGTCCTCGTAGATTATGTGGCTGGCATGCGCGAGGTAGCCAGGCGGATCGTTGGGGAACGTCGGCGCCCGCTCCAAGACGCCATGAGCAAGATGACGGACATGGAGGCTCTGGCCTTCGTCAAGGGCCTCAGGCTGTTGGCCAGGAGCTTCGGCGCTGCGGCGGGAGAGGTCTGATGCAGAGGATCGTTCGTTGGAGTCTCGAGAACAAGTCCGTCGTCATCCTGGCGACGATCTTGCTCATCGGGAGCGGAGCTTATGCCACGACGCGCCTCAACCAGGAGCTCTTGCCCGACATCTCATTCCCGATCATAACCATCTCGACCCCCGTGGCCGGCGCAGGACCCGACCTGGTCGACGAGCAGGTCACGCAGCCTGTCGAGGATGCCATAGACGGGGTGGAGGGGATAGAGTCTGTCCGGTCCACCTCCTCTGAGGGGTTCTCCGTCGTGCTCGTCGAGTTCGACCTCGACGCCGACACCGAGGAGGCCGAGTCAGACCTCCAGGCTGCTATCGACGGCATACAGCTACCTTCGCAGGCCGGTGATCCCGAGGTCAGGAGCCAGTCGGCTTCGCAGTTCCCTATCATGTCACTCTCGCTGGCAGCCAAGGACCAGGATCTCGCCGACCTCACGGAATACGCCGAGGACGACGTCGTCTCCGCCATCGAAGAGGTCGACGGCGTGGCGAGCGTCGATGTGATCGGGGGCGCCGAGAGACGCATCCAGGTGGATCTCGACCCCGACGAACTAAAGGAGAAGGGCCTCTCGACCGACGCCGTGGTCGGCGCGATAAGCGGGGCTAGAGTGGATGCTCCCGTGGGCAGTGTCTCCGTGAACGGCCGTGAGACCCCCGTCAACACAACCAGCGAGCTCGGAGGGATAAGTGCCCTCGAAGACCTTCCCGTCGGGGTGGACGGCGGTGATACTGGCGGGGCCCTTCCGGCCGCGTCCGGAGATGTCCCAGAAGGCGCCGTCCCCGGTACTGGATCTCCTCCAGGTGGCGCCCCTGGCGGTGCTTCCGCCCCTCCGACCGGTGCTTCCCCTCCTCCCGCAGGCAGCGCCGCTGGTGCGACTACGGCTCCCGCTGCGGCTGGGGAGCCGGTTTTGCTTGGTGACGTGGCAGAGGTGCGCGAGGTTGGCTCGGACCTATCGGGGATCTCGCGCACCAACGGGGAGCCGAGCGTCGGCCTGAACGTGATCAAGGAGACCGACACCAACACCGTCGAGGTCGCCGCCGAGGTCGAGAGAGTACTCGACGGCGTGAGGGAGGAGATCGGGCGGGATCAGGTCGTGGTCGTGGCCAACACTGCTACCGATGTCGAGGAGTCGGTGAGCGGGCTCGTCGAGGAGGCGCTCGTCGGGGCCGTCCTCGCGATACTCGTGATCTTCGCCTTCCTGCGATCCGTGCGCGCAACGCTGGTCACCGCTGTCTCTCTGCCTACGTCTGTGCTCGCCGCACTCCTCTTCTCCTGGGTAGATAATCTGACGCTGAACGTCATCACCCTCGCCGGCCTGACGATAGCGGTTGGCAGGGTGGTCGACGACGCTATTGTGGTGCTGGAGAACTCCTACCGTTACGTGCAGAATGGCTACGAGCCTGAGGAGGCTGCCCTCAAGGGGACCACAGAGGTGGCCAGCGCCATCACCTCATCGACGCTGACGACGATCGCCGTCTTCGCCCCGCTTGCCCTCGTCGGCGGCATAGTCTCCAGATTCTTCGTCCCGCTCTCGCTGACGGTCGCCCTCGCGCTAATCGCCTCGCTGGTCGTGGCCGTGACCATAATCCCCGTGCTCGTCAGCATCTTCCTCAGGCGCCGTACCACAGACCGCGCGCCGCACACGACGGAAGAGAGCGAGGATTCCGAGGATGAGAGCACGCAAAGGCCCGGGCTGCTCGTGCGGCTCTACACCCCGATGTTGCGCTGGAGTCTGCGCCACAGGCTGGCCGTGTTGCTGCTCGCGCTCCTGGCTTTTGGCGGGGGGCTCGGACTCGTGCGGTTACTGCCCGTCACCTTCTTTCCGCCGAGTGAGGAGCGTCTCCTCATCGCTGACGTGGAGTTGCCGGCCGGCACGGCCCTCGGCCAGACGAGCGACGGGCTGCGCCCGTTCGAAGACTTCCTGCAACAGGACGCCGGCATAAAGAATTACCAGGTCTCCGTCGGTGGTGAGGACACCCAGGACCCAGAGTCCCCGTTCAGGCCGGCCAACAGAGCCCAAGCCTTTATCAACGTGAGAGAGAGCTCCGACGTCAGTCGGACCCTGGATCGGGTGGATAGAGAGGGCGACGAGCTCTACGGGGATAATTTCCAGGTCCAGATCCTCTCCAACGGCCCACCGCAGGGTGGGCTCGAGGCTGTGCTCACCGGTGGTTCCAAAGAAGACCTCGCAAGGGCGGCGGATCTCGTCACAGAAGAGTTCCGCGAACTCGACGACGTGAACAACGTCGAGAGCGACCTCTCGGGCGGCAACCCCGAGATCGAGATCGAAGTCGACCCCGAGAAGGCCGCGAAAGCAGGGCTCTCGCCCGGTGTGGTCTCGGGCTCGCTCGCCTCCCTTCTCGGCGACAGCACCGTGACTACGCTCGGGGATGCGCCGGTCGTGGTCGGCGTGCCCGCAAGTTCCGTCGATTCGCTGGATGAGGTGCGAGGATTGCCGGTCGGGAGCGGCATCACCGTCGGAGACGTCGCCGAGGTCAGGGAGGTAGAGTCTCCAGCGGCCGTCAGCCGCACCGAAGGGGAGCGCGCAGTCACGGTCACCGGTGCGATCACCTCCACAGACACCCAGACGGTCTCGACGGAGGCCCAGAGGGCGATCGCCGATCTGGATCTGCCGGCGAACGTAGCGGCGCAGGTCGGCGGCGAGAACGAGGACATAGACGAGAGCTTCAGGAACCTCTTCCTCTCGATAATCGTGGCGCTCGTGCTCGTCTTTCTGTTGCTCGTGGTGTTTTTCGGCTCGCTACGCGTCCCGTTGGTCATACTGCTCGCCGTGCCCCTAACGACGGTCGGGGTCTTCGGCGCGCTCTACCTGACGAATACCGCGATCTCCGTGCCCTCGCTGCTCGGCATCCTGCTGCTTATCGGGATCGTGGTCTCCAACGCCATCCTGCTCGTCGACTTCGCCATCAAAGCGCAGGACCGTTACGAGAGCTCAGACGAGGCTATCCTGGCGGCCGGTAAGGCGCGACTGAGGCCCATCTTGATGACCGCCTTCGCCACCATTTTCGCCCTGCTGCCGCTCGCCCTCGGGCTCTCCGGCGGTGGTAACGGCCTGATCTCCTCGAGCCTCGCCATAACGGTCGTCGGAGGCCTCGCGACCTCGACGTTCCTGACCCTGCTCGTCGTGCCTGTCGGTTACTCACTGCTGGGGAGCGGCCGGAAGAGGAAAGCTTAGAAGAGTGGAGCTAACATTTGTCCGCTGATCGGCCGAACATAGACCTTACGTAGTGTTTTATACGACAGTTTCGTTCCTGGGGGAGGGGCAGACTGTCGCGTATCAGAAGAGGAGGTCGGCCATCAGAGAGGGCAGATACCGGACCCCCGACAGGCAGCAGCAGATCAGGATGCGCGAGGTCATAAAGGACAGGTTCGAGAGCATCCCGGTCCAGGTCCCGAGAAGCGAGATCGAAGCTATGGGCGTCGAGATCGGGCTCGACGACCCCGTCGAAGCAGCCAGGATCTTCGACAGGCTAAAGGGCATCTCGTGGAGGGGCGACTACGTGAGGTCGGAAGAAGGCTGGGTCGCCGCCTGGGTCAAAGAAGTGATCTGCTGAAGTACTATGACGAGCCACTAAATGTGGCACGCGCGATTGACATGATCCAGCATGTTGGGTAACGTCATAGTCGCCCTCTTGTAGTGTACCTTGGGTGTCCTCGGGCAGATATACTTATTGCATTCCAAGGTCCTTGCGGTCGAAGGTGGTAAGAGGCTGGAAACGTCGGTTGGAACGGTCCTCGCGGGACGTTACAGGGTAGAGAGCACGCTCGGTTCGGGTGGGATGGCGGTCGTCTACAGGGCTGAAGACGACATCCTCGGCCGTGCCGTCGCGCTGAAGACCCTCCATCACCAGTACGCCGAGATGCCCTCATTCCGGCGGCGTTTCAGGCAGGAAGCCCGCGCGATGGCCTCCCTCGATCACGAGAACATCGTGAAGGTCTACGACATCTCTCAGAATGGCGAGGTGCCATTCATCGTCGTCGAGTGTATCTCGGGCAGGGATATCGGGGACCTCCTCGGAAGCCGCCAAGGCGGCCGCCGCAGCGGCCGCCTCAACGAGCAGTTCGTAAGGAGGATGGCGATACAGCTCTTGCACGCGCTCTCCTACGCCCACGGGCACGGCATCATACACAGGGACATCAAGCCTTCCAACATACTCCTTACGTCGAAGGGAACCGTCAAGGTCGCAGACTTCGGCATAGCCCGCATCGTCGAAGAAGACGATGTCGCGATGGGCGAGTCCGGTGAGATCGTCGGCAGCGCCCGCTACATGTCCCCCGAGCAGCTCAGGGGCGAGGAAGCGACCCCGAGGAGCGACGTCTACTCCGTGGGTGTCCTCCTCTACCACTGTCTGACGGGAAAGCCGCCGTTCTCGGGCGACGTCAAGAGCCTGGCCAGGCAGCACATACACAAAGACCCGATGCCTCCGCGCAGGCTGAACAAGCGGATCACGCCAGGCATGGAGGCGGTGATCATGAAGGCCCTCTCGAAAAAGCCCAGGGACCGATACTTCTCGGCCAACGCGATGCTCGACGACCTGGAGATAGAAGCCCAGCCGAGGTCGGCGGGGACGAGGGAGGAGACGTTAAGACCAGCGCGCCGCAAGGTTCGTGGTGGCGGGCTCGTTCTGGTCTCGGTGGCCGTTCTGCTCCTCCTCCTTGGCGGAGGAGCGGCACTGGCTTCGGGGCTCGTCGGCCTTCCACAGGATGGCGGCGTGGAGAACGCCCTGAGCCGGATGAACCCCGTCGAGACGAAACCCCCGGCTCCGCCACAGAGCGCGCAGGAGGAAGCCAACCCTGAGGCCGCCGGGGATACGGCGAGCGGGCTCTCGGGCCAGTCCGGTAGCCAGAACGTCGCGTCCGTGACGGAGGCGGCATCCTCCCAGGACAGGACGCCGGCCAGGCGGGAGCTGATCCCTGTCCCGAACGTAACGGCCTACTACGACTACTACGCGGAGAACGCCCTGACCAGAAGAGGCTTCGAAGTGAGGTTCGTCTACGATTACCAGGACGGTTTCGCACCGCGCGGGGTGACGTGGGCCACGGACCCGGCCGCGGGGACGCTGGCCCCCGAGGGCTCCACCGTGACCGTCTACGCAACGCCCAAGGACCTCCCGCTGCCCAAACGGCTCCGCTGAAGCGATTCACTTGTAGTGGCGGTTCGCGAACCGCCCTCACTGCGCCTTCAGCTTCTTCTGGCACCTGTAAGGTAGGCCTCGCGTCTGAGTGCGACGGTAAGGTAGAGTAGGAAGAAGGCGACAGGTAAGGAGCCTAAGTCGCCGGCGTCGAAGACGGCCTCGTAGTTTCGGTTCGTGAGGCCCCCTGTAATGCGCACCTTCGGTTCGTCCCCAGCCTGGCTTGCCTCGGCCGTGTTGCGCAGGAGCGACAGCCGGCCCTGGTAGAGACGGCCTGAGCACCTGATCTCGGGCGTACTCAGAGATCCCACAGCCCCCGCAGCGAGAATCTTCGTGCCGCCGGCGAGCATCGTGTAGCAGGCCGGGGCTGAGCGTTCGATGCGAGCCTGCAGGTCCCCGCTCCTGAGTTCGGCGCCCTCGGGTCCGTAGATCTCTAGGCGTCCGATCCGCCCTCCCTCCCTGCCCTGGATGGCGAACTCAGGAGCCCGGATGAGGCTCCCTCGTCCGCGGGCCGCGAAGGAGCCTGCCAGAGTCTCTCCTAGCCCCCTCCAGGGGGCGAGATCGGGGTCTTCCTGCATGAGACTCATGATACCCTCCCCATACGCCGGGGAAGCGGTAGAGTTTCCGGGTGGAAGAGGGTAAATTACGCGAAAACGGAAGAGAGCGTATGGAGCTTAGTAACAAAGAGGAGCTAAGGAACGAGATCCTTCAGTACTGGTTGCGAAGCGCCTGGGTCTATCCTTTCGAGGGGCCTGACGAGCGCACCTACCTGCGCCTCACGCCGGGCGGCAGGCTCAAGATGCGGCGCAGGATCGGAGAGCTCGAGAGGACCCTTGGCGTCGAGGGCGCGGAGCTAGCCAGGCAGGAGGAGGCAGGCATCCTTCCCGTCGAGCGCGACAGGCTCGAGCTCGCCATGATGGTCCATGCATACGACTCCGAGCGGCGTCTGATCCAGAGCCAGGGCGCCACCCTTGGAACCCCCGCGGTGACGCTGGAGGACCAGGAGGAAGGGGCAGGCCAGGATGCGACTTCCTGATCCGGCGGTCCAGATGTTGTGCCTAGGCGCACGAGCTCGTACTCCCCCTGGTGGCGGCCTGCTCCTGCAAACAGCGGCAAAAAAGGTGGCGTACCCACCCCTGCCGTGTTAGGCTTTCCGGGCGGCGCTCGTTCGGGCCTGGGCGAGGGGTCGCCAGCCTAAAGAGAGAGGGGGGACCTCTCCAGGATCTGTCGTTCGGGCGCGTGGAAGGCCGCACGCGGAGGGTGGATAGTTGAGTCTCAAAAACCAGAGAAAGCGGAACAGGCGTGGTGACGGAGATGAGGGTGCGTCTCCCGGCTATTACTCATCCGGCCTGAACCCTTTGGACTCGGGCAAGCACAGTAGCCGGCGTCGGGGGATAGCCGGACCGGTAATCATCATCTGCGCCGTCGTCGCCGTGCTCGTTGCTGCTGACTTCTGGCTGAACTCGGGCAAGATACACCGCGGCGTGGAGGTCGGCAGCGTCTCTTTGGGCGGCGAGACACCGCAAGAAGCGCGCCAGGTCGTCAAGGACCACGTCATGGGTCCCCTCAAAGATATCGAATTCGACGGCCCAGCCCATCTCACCCGCGGAGCCGGCGCGATGGGCATGAGCTTCAACATAGACCAGACGGTGGATGAAGCCTACGCCGTCGGGCGCGAAGGGAACGTCCTTGACCGCCTCTCCGAGCGTCTACGCGCCTCCTTCGGCGGGGCGACGATACCTCCTGACATCGACTACGAGCCTGCGAAAGCGCGGAGCGAGGTCAGGGAGATCGCCTCCAGGGTCAACCAACCCCCGAGAGAGGCCAACGTGAAGGTCTACGGCTCGGAGGTCGAGGTCTCCGAGTCCCGCGACGGCTACGACCTGAACCACGCGGCCACCATGGCTAGCGTGGACAGCGCCATCGGCGACATGAGCGGGAAGGTCAGCCTCAGGGGCGACACGCTCGACCCAGGGGTCACGACAGCTGAGGCGGATGCAGCAGCGAAGAAGGCCAGGGGAGCCCTCTCCGAGCCGTTGGTGCTCGAAGCCGAGGGGACTAACTGGACGATCTCACCCGCTCGACTCGGTTCGGCGCTCGACATTAGCAGGCAGGACGGCAAGATAGATGTCAGCCTCGACCGCGACCGTCTGGACGGCGTCCTTACCAACGTCTATAACGACCTTACGGTAAAACCCGTCGAGGCCAGCTACGACTTCGACTCGGACGGCGACGTAATCGTCAGGCCCAGCCGCGAGGGACAAAGCGTCGAAGGCGAGAAGCTGCTCGACTCTATACAGGACGGCCTCTTCGAAGGCAAGCGCGAGTACCAGGTGCCTATTGACGTGGCCAAGCCGAAATACACCACCGAAGGACTCGAGGCCAAGAAGCCGACCAAGCTCCTGGGCACTTACAGGACCGACTACAAAGCGACTACAGACCAGGGCCAGACGCGGGTAGAGAACCTCAAGATCGCTTCTAAAGCAGTCAGCGGCACGTTCGTGGCGCCGGGTGAGACGTTCTCGATGGTCGACCACGTCGCCAACCTCGACTACTTCAGGACGCATGTCATCGTGGACGGCGCGGAGACCGTGGACGAGGGAGGCGGTCTCTGCCAGGTCACATCAACGCTCTACAACGCGGCCCTCTATGCTGGTATGGAGATAACGGAGCGCACCGCCCACTACTCGCAGTTGCCTTATATCAGGCCCGGCATGGACGCGACGGTCTGGTACGGTGGTCCGGGAACTGCCGACGACCTCGACATGAAGTTCAAGAACACCTCGGACGGCTATGTACTCTTGCAGGAGTATGTCTCGAACAACGGCTACATCTACGCCAACGTATACGGTGTACCAGACAACATCGAGGTGGAGATGTCGTCCAAGGCCGTCTACAGAAACGAAGACGCCTCCAAGTGGATGACCTACTACGAGAAAAAGAAGGACGGCAAGGTCGTCTATCGTGATCAATGGGCGACCCCCTACGGTGCCCTGATAGACGACGAGGGCAAGAAGATCCCGACGCCCGATGTGCCCGTGGCAGAGGTAAACGGGACGTACCTCGGGCCCGAATTTTAGGCAGCACGCTACGCCCCCTTCGGGCTCCGCTCGTCAGCAAGTCAGCACGCCTGCTTCGCAGGCTCGTCAGCACTTCAGCTTGCGCGCCGTTCGGAACTGTTTGCGTGCCGTACGGCTTACCTGACCGGCTGACAAGCGAAGGCCCGAAAGGCCTGGGCGTGCTGACTTGCTGAAATGCTGACTAGCTAATAGAAGACGTTGCCCTTCAGCTTGTAGTACAGGCGGTAGTATGCCGGCTCGAGCCTGTACCAGGCTTCTGCCCTTGATTTCTTGATCGGAAGATCCAGGCATCCGAGGAAGTCCGTGACCTCTCCGCCGAAGCCTATCTTGAACCTGTAGACGCCGTAGTAGGGGTCGTCTTCGTTACGGTCTTCGGGTTTGGGGATGCCTACCATGTCGTAGTATCTGATGCCGCGCTGCCTGGCCCAGCGCATTACCTCCCACTGCAGGAGGTGGTTGGGGTTGTAGCTTCGCTTCTCGGTGCTCGAGGCCCCGTGCATGAACCAGTACTTCTCGCCGAAGGTGAAGACGAAGACGCCGGCCAGGGGTGTCCTCTCGTGCACGGCCAGGAAAAGGTGCCCCTGTCCCGCGTCGTGCATCGTCCGCATCATGTCGTGCAGGTACCCTCGCGGCCTCCTTATGGTGAAACCGGACTTGCGCTCGGCCGTATCCTCCATCCAGCCGTAGAACATCTCCCATGCGCCTTCGAAGTCCTCGGGCTCTACCACCTCGACGCCCTCCCTCGCTGCCTTTCGGACGCCGTAGCGCGTGGACTTCCTCATCTTCGCGAGCAATTCCTCCTCAGGGGGGCTCAGGTCCACGGTGACGGTGGTGTCGAAGTTGAGGGCGTAGCGGGCCTCGTGGAAACCGATCTCCTCTAGCAGGGCTTTCACATCAACGCTTCGCCCCTGGACTTCGGGTTCGATCTTGAGGGTGTGCGCGCCCGCTCTTCCTGCCACATCGGCCACGCCCGAAAAGAAGGCCCTGACGGCCTCCTCGTCTTTCCAGGGTAACCAGGGACCTTTGGAGCAGTACATCAGGAAGCCTGGGACGGGCATGGTATTGTAGGCGAGGAACTGCCCCGCCCCGGCCACCTCGCCGTTCCTCTCGAGCACCAGGTGCAGAGGCCTCCACCCGAAGCGCCGTTTGAACTCGCCCCAGGCATAGCTCTGCAGGACGTGCCCGCCCCCCGGCGAGTTACGGAGCCAACCGTCCCACCCTGACGGGGCGACGTCGCTGACCTCCCTCACCGTGTATGTTGCTGTCGTGCTCGCTGGTCGCCGGCTCACGTTCTGACCCTCATGTGGTCTGGATATCCATCTACCATGCTAGCCTGGTACGCTGGACTCCCTTCCCGGTTTCGAGAGATCTCTCTGGCCGCCCAAGACGTCCTCGGGCCTGCCGCCGGGACGCAGGAGGTGAGTCCCGCCCCGCCAGAGTAGCACTTCGGCGGGAGTGGGGTGGCTAAGGAAGCCCAGGTTGGAAGCCGAGAAGCCGTAAGCCCCGCTGTAGAAGACACCGATCAGGTCCCCTGCCTCGGGGACGGCCAGGGGGATGTTGCTACCGAACGTATCGAGCGGCGTGCAGCAGGGGCCGGCCACAGCAATGCCCTCCTCAGGCACTCCGTTCATGCGGGTAAGGTTGAGGAGCGGATAGGCCTTCCTGAACACCTGGCCCATGTTCCCCGTCGCCGTGAGGTGGTGGTTCATGCCGCCGTCCGTGACGACGAAAATCTTGCCCCTCGTCTCCTTCACGTCGACGACCCTGGTGACGTAGACACCGGCGTCGGCCACCAGGTAGCGCCCCAACTCGAATAGGAATCGGCACCCTTCGAGACGCGGGTCCCGCCGATAAGAGGAGAGCAGCCCGCGGAAACCTTCGGCGAAGCTGTCGAGGTCGAACTCGGTCATCTTCTCGAAGTAGGGGACCCCGAAGCCGCCGCCGAAGTCGATCATCTCGAGGGGATGCCCGGCGAGGTCCGCCGTCTCGAGCGAGATCTCCAGTATGTTTCGGCAGTGCTCCAGCAAGGGCTCGACCTCGAAGACCTGGGTCGCCGTGTAGACGTGGACGCCGCGCAGGACGAGTTCGGGGTGGGACAGCGTCTTCCGTACCGCCTCCCCGAGCTCAGCCTGGTCCATGCCGAACTGCCCGACCGTCCCGCCCATGCGCATCCCTGAGCCCATCAGCTGGGCCTCAGGGTTGATCCTGAGTCCCACCCCGATGCCCTTGCCCATCTCGCGGGCTGTACCGGCGAGGCGGTCTATCTCGTTCAGAGACTCGACGTTGACGGCGAAGATGCCCTCCATGACGGCGCGCCTGAGCTCGTCGTCGGTCTTGCCTGGACCCGCGAAGACGATGTCCTCCGGCTCGAAGCCCGCGGCGAGCGCCACCGCCAGCTCGCCTGATGAGGCGACCTCGGCCCCCGCCTCCCGCTCCGAGGCTATTAGTTGGCAGACTCCGAGGCTCGGGTTCGCCTTCACCGAGTAGGAGACCTCAGTACCAAGAGTCTCCCTGACGCGGCTGACCCTCTCCGAGATCATCTCCCCGTGGTAGAGGTAGAAGGGCGTCCCGTACTCCTGCGCTAGCTCGGAGATGGGGACGCCGGCAGGGGTGAACTCGCCCCCGCTCTCCCCGCCGAAGCGTCCGGCCAGGTCGTTGGCCTTATCAGTTTGCGTAAGCACTGCTTATCCCCTTGCGGTCGATCTTGCCCGAACCCGTCTTGGGCAGCTCGTCCCTGACGAGTATCTCCTTCGGCACCATATAGGGCGGCCCGTTGTTTATAACGTACTCCCTGACCCTGTCCACGGCCCCTTCCTCGCTGCCGTTTCCAAGGGAGATCACGGCGATCACATCCTGCCCGACGGCAGGGTTCTCGACCCCGAAAGCGCAGGCCTCGTGCACAAGGCCCGAGCCAAGCAGGAGGTTCTCGACCTCCTCGGGGCTCAGGCGGTAGCCCTGGTTCTTTATCATGGCGTCTTCGCGCCCCAGGAAGTACAGGTATCCTTCTTCGTCCCGCTCTACGGTGTCCCCTGAGTAGACCACCCGCTCGACGTCCAGCAGCTCAGGCGGGGCGAGGGGGTTCGGGCGGTAGGCCCTGTTCGTCGCCTCCTCGTTGCCCCAGTAGCCCATCGCCACGGTGGGACCGCGGTGGACGAGCTCGCCAGGCTCGCCTGGCGCCGCCTCTTTACCCTCTTTGGTTATCACCAGGATCTCGGTGTTCGGAATAGCCTTGCCGATGCAGTTGCCCTGCTCGGGGGAGGAACGGTGGATCTCCTCGGGCGCGAGGTACGTCGAGCGGAACGCCTCCGTCAGACCGTACATGAGGAAGATCCTGGTGCCAGAGGGCTCCAGCAGGGCCCTCAGCTCGTCGAGGTTGGCTTGGGGTATCCGCCCTCCTGTGTTGGCGAGGTAGCGCAGGTGCGCAAGCGAATTCTCCCTGATGGACTTTGCGCCCCGGATCAGGAGCGCCCACAGGGGCGGCACGCCCGTCACGCCGGTGATCTCGTGCCGCCTGAGCGCCTTCAACAGGTCCCCAGGCAGCCTGGAACGGAGCAGGTAAAGGGTCGCCCCGACCCTGAGAGAGGTCGTGAACTGGCTCATCCCCGCGTCGAAGTTCAGCGGTAGCGCCGAGAGTATCCTGTCTTCCGGCGTATTCTCCAGGTACGTCGAGACGATCTGGGCCCCCACCACCACGTTGCGCTGGCTCGTCGCAACGCCCTTGGGCATCCCCGTAGATCCCGAGGTGTAGAGGATGGTCCCGAGGTCAGACTCTGAGACTTTCCTGTCCCCCTTGTGGCCTTCGCCTTCCATTGCCCCGGCGACGCTCACGTAGGACCTGGCGGCGTGTCCTTCTGGCTCCGAGCCCCTGTAGAAGGCCGTCTCGACGGTCTTCGGCTGCAGCTCCTGGAGCTTAGGGGTGTCCCCGATCATGACCCTTATGTCACAGTCTTCGGCGAGATACTCGACCTGCTGAGCTTTGAACAGGGGGTTCACGTTGACGTAGGCAGCGCCAATACGCGAGGCGGCGAGCATCGCCACGATAGCCTCCCAGGACTTCTCCATGTAGACGCCTACACGGTCGCCCCTCCCTACGCCGGCCTCAGCGAGCGCGGCACCGAGGGAGCCGCTCTGGCGCTCCAGGTCTTCGTAGGAGTACTCGGCATCGCCGTCCACGACCGCCGGTCTGTGAGGGTCGCGCGCCACGGAGTTGTAGAGCAGATCGTGGAGCGTGAATTCGGGGCGGGATCTCACGCCGCTTTGCTCTCCACGAGCCTGGCTATGGCCTCGACGGAGCCGAAGTTCTCCTCGTCGAACTCCTCGTCCTCTACCACGATACCGAACGTGTCCTCGAGGAACACGACGAGCTCGACGGTCTGCAGCGACGTCATGACGCCGTTATCTATGAGCGGCTCGTCGTTCGGGACGTCGCGCCCGCCCGTCACGTTCTCCTGGAGCCATCCGCGTATGGCGGCCCTCGCATCTCCGTTGCTAGAAACCATTTTTCGAGCCTCCTTATCTGAGCCAGAAGCCTGCTTCGCCGTCGCCGAAAGACAGCGACCAGTTGGCGAGGTCGCCCGTCGTCTCGTGCAGGCCGCTATCCGTGAACTTGACCAGCAGCTTGTTGCGTCTTCCTCTGCGGTAGAAGAAGCCCAGACGCCGCAGGTCGGTGGACCTCGGCGAAGTGGGCGACTCCGCGAATCTGTACCTTATTATCTGTACGCCCATCCGCCTGAAGGAACGTACCGTCTCGCGGAGCAGGGCCCCCACGACGTCCTGACGCCCGGGAAGCGTCGTAAGGTCGAGAATATAGCCGTCCTGGCCGTGAAAGGCGGCCTTGAGCACGGCGTAGCCGAGCATCCTCCCTCTCGACCTCACCCCGAGCACCGTCACTGGTGCCTGGGGGGAGCCTGGCCCATAACGCCAGCGCAAGAACGCCGCGTCCTTCTCAGCCAGGCATGGCACCACCGCGGCGACCCTCTCGAACAAGTCGTCGAAGGAATCGTCGAAAGAGTCGAGCACCTCGGCCTCGAGGTCTCCACCGAGGCCTCTGCCCAGTGCCTCGTCAACGGCCTGCAGTCCTCTGTTCATCAGCCCCTGGAGCGGGCGTGGGATCGGCGCGCGCGGGCGGGCGGCGGGCGGCGCGACGTGCTCCTCTACCTCATGCGCTTCGGCGCCCGGCCTGTCGGTAAACCCTCGGGCCGGCGCGAACTGCTCGGGAAGCCTGAGGAGCCTCCTGAGCGGCGCGGGGACAGGGGGCATCGGGAGCCGCGAGACGTTCATCAGCTTCGCCGCGTACGGCAGGTCGCCGACAACCTCGGCCCCAAGCCGCGTCTCGACGCCTATAACCGCAGGCACCATGTCGCAGACCACACAGTTCTCGACCTGGCGGAAAAAGGAGCGCATCAGCATGATGGCCTGGAAACCGTGCTGGGGGAGCACCATGTAGTCCCCCGGCGTGTGGGCGATGACCCGCTGGCCGTCGATCCTGTAGAACTGCGGGAAAGCCGTCAAGTGGCCGACGACTTCTCCCTCTTCCGTCACGGCGACCCAACGGTACATCTTGCCCGAGAGTGGGTGATCCTGATACCAGCGGTAGAGGGCGGAGTAGTAGTCAACGTCGTGCACCTCGGGGAAATCCGGATACGAGAGGATGCGCAACTGCGCGATCCTATCCTCGAACTCCGAGCCATCGACAAGCTTCACCGCCACCTTCATCGTCCGAACCCCGGCCCGACACGCTTCGGAACCGACCGCCGGGAAGCCGCCAGCGATGCCGACCTCTCCGGCAGCCGCCCTCCATGGTTTGCTTTCTTTCCTTCTGATCGGTGGCGCAAGGAACCTTCCACTCTGTAGGATTTCACGGTGCAGATCCAAAGGGCAAAGTGTAATGGAGCCGTTCGTAAAAGCCAAGCGATGCGCCTGTGGGTTGCATCTCTCATGAAAAGGGGCGGCCCCATGTGGTATGTTCCGATCCTGAGCAGGGATATTTCCGAGGCATTTTCTCAGGAGAGGTTGAAGCTTCGAGCAATTACCCCGATAATTAGCGCCTGTGTGCCGCCGCGACCCCGCAGGGTCGGTGGCGCCGATTGGTATCGTAGGAGGGGCGACTACTTGAAAGAGATAAGCAAGACGGGTGGACCGAGTGCCACCCGGCGTCCTAACAACGAGGCAGCAAGGTCTCTGAAGCGTAAGAGGACGAGCTACGCCCGCAGGCGCAGGACCGTTCTGGTCGCCCTGCTCGCGTGTTTCGTACTGGTCGTCGCCGTTTACTTCCTGGCCGGGGGAGACGACGAGATCGACCGCGGCGTCGTCATCGGCTCCGTCGACGTGGGCGGGATGACCAGAGACGAGGCCCGCAAGGCAGTGCGGGACGATGCCTCGGCGACCTTCGAGGAGATCTCCTTCGGTACCGGTAAAGAGGGTTTCTCAGTGGGCGGTGACGCCCTTGGCATAGAGGTGGACGCGGCCTCTGCGGTGGACGAAGCCTACTCCGTCGGACGGAGGGGGAACATATTCCAGCAGCTCTCCGACGCCTTGCGCTCGTATCTTGGAGGGGTGAGCGTCGACCTCGAAGCCGGCTACGACGAGGAGAAGGCCAGGGGCGTCCTGGAAGAGCAGGCTGACACGTTCAACGAGAAGCCTCAGAACGCCTCCTTCAGCGTCACCGACACCGGGAAGGTAGAGGTCGAGGAGGCGAGGGACGGGCGCGTCCTGGATCGGGAGAAGACCCTGGAGAATCTGGAAGGGTCGCTGAAGAACATGAGCGGACGCGTGGCTATCGCCGAGGGCCCTCCTCCCGAGCCTGAGATCTCCACGGCCGAGGTCCAGAGCTACAGGCCGAAGGAGGTTATCGGGGAGTTCCAGACCGACTTCCTCTGGGACTCGAACCCGAACCGCAAGTTCAACATGAAGCTGGCCGCCAAATCCGTCAACAACACCGTTCTAAAACCGGGCGAGGTGTTCTCGTTCAACAAGCTGACCAGGTCGCTCGAGTACAAGGAGGCGAAAACCTTCTCCAACGGCGGCGTCGGCATCGCAAACGGCGGTGGGCTCTGCCAGGTGTCATCGACGCTGTACATGGCCGCCAACTACGCGGGGCTCAAGATCGTCGAACGTAACCCGCACTACGCCGTGCTCCCTTACATAAAGCCTGGCTTCGATGCGACGGTATGGTTCGGGGAGAACGGTTGGGGCGCCCAGGACATGCAGTTCGAGAACAATACCGACGGCTACATCGTCGTCCGCGAGTGGGTCGATGAGAAAGGCTTGCTCAACGCCCAGATCCTCGGTCAGCCCACGGATATGAAGGTCGAGATGAGCACGAAGAAGATCTACGAGGATCCCGTCAAGGGGATCAAGTGGACCACCTATAAGAAGGTTACAGAAGACGGCGAGGTGATCCGCGACGGCTTCCTCTACACGTACCGCTACAGCTTCAACCCGCCTCCCCCGGAGAACGCGCCGCACTACAAGACCACGGCCCCCAGGGTCGCAGGGTGGTCTGACCCCACGAACACCACCGGTTGGGCAAGTCCCCACTAGCGCGCCTTGAACCTGTTCTCCCGCCGCAAGCTGTCGTACAAGCGTCGCCGTCGCCGGTTGCCGGTCGGCATCCTGGTCTTGTTGGTACTCCTCGCCGGAGCCGTGTACGTCGCAGTAAGGACCTCGGATGGGACAGCCAACCTCTCCGGCTCTTCCGGGAAGGAAGCCCCTTCTCAGCCCGACGAGGAGGCGAAGTCCGAAGAGGCCCCCGCGAAGGGGACGGATGGGGGAGAGCCGGCGCCGGAGGAGCCCGCGCCAGACCCCGAGCAGCCCACGCCCGAGGCCGC
>JBPCIR010000091.1:0-4642 GCA_051006095.1 Rubrobacter sp.
CGGCCGCGACCACGTAATCGAGCGTGGTGTCGTAGGGCTCTACATCTTCCGGGGAGACGCCGTAGTGTTCGGCGACCTCGCTGTGGACACCGAACAGCACCGGATCCTCCTGGACGGGGAGATACGCGCGGCGGATCTTACCCTCCACCGGCTCCACCTTCACCTTCGAGACGTACTGTACCCCTGTCACGCTTTCTCCTCTCCGCTGTGTGCTCGCAGTATACAGGCGGCGGTCCTTCATTACAGCATGTCAGCTTTTTGTTTTCGCTCGTTGGCGGATGCGCGACTCGCGGTAGGTTAATGTCTCTGCACATCGCTTTCGCGAGCCCCTGGTGGCGCGCCTCTTCCGCGCAGGGCGGAGAAGATGCCCCAGAGGCTCACCAGGGCCCAGGTGCCTTCCAGGAGGATGAAGCCGAGTTGCTGGTCTACGACGGCCACCACCGTTAACACAGCCGAGCCCAGGAAGTTGGCCACCGAATACCAGAGATTGGAGGGGCGTATCCAGCCGAACAGGTTGGCGGCAAAGGCGCCGAGAATAGCCAGCGCCCCGAGAACCGAGATCACCTGCAGCACAGGAGAGTGCCTTTCGGAATTTTATCTCGCCAGCGCGTGGTACTCCTCGTTCGGGATCATGCCGCACGCCAGCGACATGCGGTTGGTGAAGTTATACATGCTTGCGATCTCCACTACATCCCAGACCTCCTCCTCGGTCAGCCCATAATCCTTGAGGCGTTCGAGGTCTCCTGGGTCGCAATCCAGCGGGTGCTCGGTGATCTTGACGGCGAAGTCGAGGATGGTTGTGCGGCGCTCGTCGAGGCCGGCCCGCCTGTGATCTAGCGTAATGCGGTCGGCAAGGATGGGGTCGCCGAGGGCCTCGCGGAGGGCGGCGCCGTGGGCGACCAGGCAGTAGAGGCAGCCGTTCGCCATCGAGACGGCCACCGCGATCATCTCCCTCTCAGCCGTGTCCAGGTTCGGGGTTGGCTCGTGGAGCTGGCGGTAGTGGGCGAACCAGGCGGAGAGCCGCTCGGGACGATAACTATAAGCCCTGAAGACGTTGGGGACGAACCCGACCTGCTCCCGCGCCTTCCGAAAAAGCCCCTGCAACCCCTCTGGCAGATCGGACTCCTCAGGGACGGGGAACCAGCTTATGGGTACGCCAGTCCCCTTGCGCGAGATGTGCTCGACGTCGGTCATCGACTCATCCTAGCGGCCTACGGCCCGCATCTGCTCTTCGGAGTAGCGCTCTCCGGCGGCCGATCCACGTGGCATGGCCTCCTCGATGCTGGCGAGGTCGTCTTCGGTGAGGGTTACACCAGCTGCACCTGCGTTCTCTTCGAGGTACTTGCGGCGCTTGGTCCCTGGGATGGGGACGATGTCTTCTCCCTGGGCGAGCAGCCACGCGAGGGCGAGTTGTCCCGGCGTGATGCCCTTGCTGTCGGCGACCTCGCGCACCCTGTCCGCAAGCTCCAGATTTTTCTTGAAGTTCTCCTCAGCGAAGCGTGGGAAGCGGGCGCTGCGGGTGTCATCCTCTGGCATGTCCTCGATACTCCTCCAGCGTCCTGTGAGGAATCCTCGCCCGAGCGGGCTGTAGGGGACGAACCCGATTCCCAGCTCGCGCACGGTCGGCAGGATCTCATCCTCCACGTCTCGGGTAAAGAGCGAATACTCCGACTGGAGGGCGCTGATGGGGTGCACGGCGTGGGCCTTCCTGATAGTTCCTGACCCCGCCTCGGAGAGCCCGAGATACCTGACCTTGCCTGCCTCCACAAGCTCCTTCATAGCGCCGACGGTCTCCTCGATGGGGGTCTCCGGGTCGACGCGGTGCTGATAGTAGAGGTCTATGTGGTCGATCCCGAGGCGCGAAAGCGACGCGTCGCAAGCCTCCCTTACGTAGTCGGGCTTGCCGCTCACGCCGAGGAAGCCCCCGTCTTCGCCGCGAACGTTGCCGAACTTGGTCGCGAGCACGACCTCCTCCCTGCGGTCGGCTATGGCTTTGCCGACGAGCCTCTCGTTGGTGAAAGGGCCGTACATGTCCGCCGTGTCCAGAAACGTTATGCCGAGCTCTATAGCGCGGTGGATGGTGGTTACGGACTCTTCCTCGTCGCCCGTACCGTAGAACTCGCTCATCCCCATGCACCCGAGTCCGAGCTCGGATGCGACGAGGCCTTCGCTACCTAGATTTCGCTGATCCACAGATCTCTCCTCTAGCCTGGCGTACTCTGATACCACCGGTCGAGTTTATTACACAATCCATGCACTGAGTGCGTACCTGCGAACCCTGGTTAGTCAAGACGTGCACGAGAGTACCATTGCGTGTGAGAATTGGAGGGGTCTCGACAGGCTAGTGGGAAGCTACGTGGTCAGGGAGGAGCGTCGGGTTGCGTGACCTGGTCGTCAGGGGCTGCGAACCGGAAGATTACAAAGCCGTGCACCTCGTCTACTCGTCCCCACGGGCCATGGCCGAAACGCTCGGGGTTCCGTTCTCCTCGGAGCAGGAATGGCGCGAAGAGTTGTCCCGACGACGTGACGACAACTTCTCTTTGGTGGCTTGCGCACAGGGCGAGGTCGTCGGGCACCTGGATCTCAGTATCTACATGAACTCAAGAACACGCCACTCGGGACACTTCGGGATAGCGGTAAGGGACGACTGGCAGGGAAGGGGCGTAGGCACAGAGTTGATGAAGGCTTGCCTGGACCTCGCAGACAATTGGTTGGACCTCAGGAGATTGGATCTCCGGGTCTACGTGGATAATGCGCCCGCGATAGCCCTCTACAAGAAGTTCGGATTCGAGATAGAGGGGACCCACAGACGGTTCGCTCTACGCAACGGCGAGTACGTCGATGCCCACGTCATGGCCCGTCTGCGGTGATTGACTTCCAGCGCCGCGGGCGGAGTGCGATCGTCTGGCACCTGGCATGATCCAGAAAAGGTAAAGAGATCAACCCACCAGCGGCCCGAGTTGGTAAACGTGCGCCCAGGGATGGAACACGACCTCCTCGCGACCCCCGACCAACTCCTCCCGGCTGACGGTGATGCCGACCTGATCCAGGTTGAGGAGGGTAGCCTCCTCTTGCGCAGTCCGATCAGCCGTGACTATGGTGATGATTCGTACCCGTTGCCCGACCCACGAGCCGGGTACTTGCTCCCCTTCCATGTCTGCCTCCCCTATCGGTCTACAGCACCCGCAGGGTATCAGAAGGCCGGGGAGATGTGCTGTGAGGAGCTAGCGCTCTGTTCTCTCCGGCAGGTAGCCCATCACGGCGCGCAGGCCGAAGTCTCCGGGCAGGTCCGAGGTGAAGCGTCGCACGCCCAAGGTCTTGCTGGCGTCGAGCTTTATCTCGCGTCCGGCGAGGTGCGGGAAGATGGCGCGCGCGGCGTAGATCGGATCCTCACCCTTCAGGCGGACGAGGCCCTTGCGCTTCCTGAGACCCGCCTCGCCAGCGGCGTAGAGACTCGCCTCTCCCGCCCCCGCACAGCAGATGGCCATCCTGTGCCAGTCGAGGACGAGCGCCTCGCCACGGCGCAACATACGCCTCGCCGCCGGCGTCAGACGAACGTCGAAGGAATAACGATCCATGCCACCATTTTACCCGTAAGGGCGGTTCGCGAATCGCCCTTACACGAACGGCCCTCTACACCTAGACTCGTTGGGCGTTGCGGATGAAACGGTAGGGGTAGACGTCTTCGAGGGCGCTCGCTTCGGAGAGATCTGCCACCTGCTCTGCCGTCAACTCCCAGCCGCTCGCACCGATGTTGTCTTCGAGTTGTTCGACTGTGCGAGCGCCGATGATCGGCGCGGTGACGCCATCTTGCCTGAGGAGCCAGTTCAGCGAGATCTGGGCGTAGGACTTGCCCGTCTCTTCGGAGATCCTGCCCACCACGTCGAGCGTGGCCCAGTTGCGCTCTGTGGCGCGGCGGTCCCAGTATTCTTCCATCGACTCCACAGCACCCGCGATGCGCGAGTCCTCGGGCGGGTCCTCGTCGCGGCGGTACTTCCCAGAGAGGAAGCCGCCGCCGAGCGGGCTCCAGGGGATAACGCCTAGTCCCTCCTCCACGCAGACGGGCAACACTTCCCGCTCGATATTGCGCTCGGCGAGCGAGTATTGCGGCTGCAGGCAAACGAACCTCTCGAAGCCGTTCGCCTCGCTCGTATCCAGGCTCCTCATGAGCTGCCAGCCCGTAAAGTTGGAGACGCCGATGTAGCGAACCTTGCCGCTCCTGACCAGGTCGGAGAGGGCGGAGAGGGTCTCTTCGAGTGGCGTGGCCTTATCCCAGCAGTGCACCTGGTAGAGATCTATGTAGTCCGTGCCGAGACGCCTGAGGCTGTCCTCGCATCCCTGCATTATGTGTTTGCGCGAGAGGCCGACGTCGTTCGGGCCTTCTCCCATTGGGAACCGGACCTTCGTGGCCAGGACCACATCGTCGCGGACATCTCTCAGTGCTCTGCCTGTGATCTCCTCGGAGATACCGTTCGAGTAGACGTCTGCGGTGTCCACGAAGTTGCCTCCGGCCTCCAGGAAGCGGCCGACGATCTCTCTAGACGTCTCCTCGTCGGCCTCCTGTCCCAAGGTCATGCACCCCAGGCACAGCTCTGAGACCATCAACCCCGTGTTCCCAAGACGTGCGTACTCCATACCCTGC
>JBPCIR010000092.1:0-4835 GCA_051006095.1 Rubrobacter sp.
CCTCCTCCAGAAGACCCGCATAGAGCACGAACCTCTTGCCCTGGCGCTCGATCATGTACTCTTCCCTCATCACTGAACCTCCTCCGACCAGAAGCCGGTAACGCTATCTTCACTGAACTCGGTGAGGGTGTGGTCAAAAATAAACATCAGGCGATCCGCTCGTAGGTATATTGGCGTCCGCCTGGGGCTGCGGTCTCGATGCGGCGGTGGATCAGGCCGAGTTTCGCGAGCCTGGTCGCCCTGTTGTTGCAAGCTGTATGGTTGAGATCTAGCCTAGAGGCGAGGGCAGCGTTGGTGATGGAGCCTGCGTCGTAGATCGCCTGCAGGGTGTCGAGAAGGTGGTCAGGCACCTTGCCGACTATGCCAGGCTCGGCCCCGATCTCATCGACCCGGATCATGGCGAGCGACCGCTGCCTCAAAGAAGCCTCGACGTTCTCCAGGAGATCCCGGTCCTCCTCGACCAACACCAGATGCCTGTCCCCATACTCCCCACTCGCAGACCGCGACACCAGTATCCCAAGCGACTCGTCAGCGAACGAGTAGTCCATGAGCTCGACCCCCCGCGTGTCCACATAAAGGATGCCACCCTTCGGCAACTCCTCCAGCGCTCCTTCGAGCGAGTCCCTGACCGCGCGGCCCGTCCTGCGGGTCACCATCAGCTTGCCCCCGAAGTCGCCCCCAGCGACCTCGAAAACCCGGTGCGCCCGCTCCTCAATCATCGGAGCCGTCCTCACTGTCGTCAGTGAAATCATATGAGAGGATTGTACCGGTCCTGGTTGGATAAGTCAACGGCATAGTGGGGGGTATTTTGCCTTCATCCGGAGGATTTTTCCTGTTGGGTGCGTGGCAGGGAGACGCGGACGAAGGTGCCTGGGAATTCTGGGACGGTACGGGAGTTTTTACGGTTCTCGTAGACAGTCACGCGGCCCGACCCTGAGCGCAAGGAGAGGGAGCCGCCGGCGCGGGCGGCGATCCCTGCTACGAGGGCGAGGCCGCCTCCGCGGCCGATCTCACCGGTCGCCGAGACGCCCATCTCGAGTGCGTGGCGCAAGGCGTCGGTATCTGTGGTGGTATGTTCGGCGTATTTCGGATTACGGGAGAGCGTCTCGCGTACGCCTACGCCGCCGTCGGCGATCGCGATGAGCACCTCTTCGCCGCGGCGGCGGGATCCGCTGACGATGTGGTGGTAGGCCTGGACGGCGGCGTAGGCCCCGAAGGAGGAGACGCCGTGCTCGGCAGCGTTCGCGCAGACCTCCGAGAGCGTGGAGCAGATCGCGACCCGCTCGCGCAGACGATAGCCCTGGTTCTCCAGGATCTCCGAGATTCTCTCGATGATCCCCGGTATCTCCTCTTCGGCGTGAAAGTTGATCAACTCCTGCAGCGTCCCAGGATTGTGCCGCCTGCGCTCCTCCAGAGAGGCCACGTCGGCGTTGGTGCGTACCCGATCCCCGAACGACCTGAAGAAGTTCATCCGCTCCAGATAGGCCGGCACGTCGCGTCCTGTGAGTGCAAGATCTACCACCTCACAACGGGCGCACAGGTACTCCAGTAGCGCTGCGAGAGCGCAGAGTCCGGCCGGCTCGACGAACTCGACCGTGCGTAAGTCAACGACCACGGGCTCTCCGTCCACGCCTGTGGCGGCGTCGAACGCAGGGTCGAGGCTGCCCATGGTCAGCACCCCGCTCATCGCGCCCCGGCTCCTGATGTTCAGTTCGAGCTGTGTCTTCATCAGCCTTATTGTAGTCGGCCAGGACAGGATAGCGAGTCCAAAGCGCCGGGTTGTTGCGGGATTCGCCGTTTTACCCTAGCAGAACCACGCCTGTGGCGGCTCCCCACCTTACGGCTTGTGATCCTCCTGCCGGCGTTCGTAGAAGAGCTCTGTGTAGCGGCGGTTGTCGTAGCGGCTGAGAAGGGAACCGTCACCGACCTGAACAAAGCCGTTCTTCTCGAAGACCCTTTGCATGCGGTCGTTGTGGGCCAGGGTCGAGCCGCGGACTGCTCCGAGGCTCAGGGTGTCGAAGACGTAGTCGAGGAGGAGGGTAACGGCCTCGGTAGCATAGCCCCTGCCGCGAAGGCTTCCGGGGCCGATCTTTATGCCGAGTTCACATCCGTCGCGGCGGAAGTCGTAGAGGGTCGCCATACCGATAGGGTCCTCCCTGGCCTCTATGATGAAAGTCTTGACGCTCGGGTCCTCCCAGCGGGCCAGGTAGTCGCGGCGGGCCGCCGAAAGGGAGATGGAGATTGGCGACCGTCCGTTCCAGGCGGCGAGCTCGGGGTCTTTGTCCCAGGAGTAGACCACCTCCACGTCGGACTCCCGCGGCGGCCTGAGGACTACTGACTCCCCATGTAAAGCCCTTATCTCTTCTGTGTGTATTGTCTCTCCTCTCTCAAGAACCGGAATGTTACACCCGTTGCCGGCCCGAGGCATCCTTTCGGGCTGGTCCATTTTCGTTAGAATAGCCGAGAGCACGAGATCGGGAGCGTCATTGAGCGGTACGGTTGGGGAGCTCTTCGGGGGCTCCGGCAGAAGAGTCAGGGACGTGATCTGGGGTGACGTCCCTATAGATCGGGCGGTGAAGGCCCTTCTCGAGACCCGCGCGATGCAGCGTCTCAAGGGCATGAGCCAGCTGGGATTTACCTTCGGGTCCTTCCCGAGGGCCCGTCACACGCGCCTGGATCACGCGGTCGGCGTCTACCACCTCGCTGGGCTGACGCTCAAGCGGATCGCGGAGTCTGGCGCTTATCTCGAAGACCGCGACGTAAGGGCCGCCCTGGCCGCGGCCCTGCTGCTGGACGCGGGCCGATACCCTTACGCAACTTCCATCGAAGGGATCAAGGTTCCAGGCGCGCCCACCCTCAAGGAGCTGAGCAGGCGCTGGATCGAACACACCGAGGTGGCGAAGGTCTTGAGGGCGGAGTGGGATCTCGAACCCCACAACGTCTTCAGGCTGGTCTCGCGCGAGGATAAACCGCCGCACAGCCTGACGCCAACGGAACATTTGCTGCGGGACATCCTCTTCGGCTCCTTGAACCTCGATGCCCTCGACCGCCTGATCCGTGACGCCAGGGGGGCCAGGGTCCCCTATGGCCTGGTCGAAGTAGAGTCCCTCATACAGCGCCTCAGGATAGTGGGCTATGAGAACAAGGCGATACTGGCGCTGGACGAAGAAGGGGCTGGCACGCTGCAATCCGTCGTCTTCTCCCGCTACCTGGTCTACTACAACGTCTACGGCCACCACGCCCTGCGCATCCCGGCCGTGATGTTCCTAAGGGCCGTCCAGGATGCCATAGGGGCCGGCAACGTGACTTTCGACGAGCTCTCCGAGAGGGACGACGCGGGAGCCTTCGTCCTGCTGGAGGACTCTGCCGAGAGCTCCACGGCCGCCCTCATGAAACGCCTCGCGGACCGCAGGCCCTACCATCTCGCCCTGGAGTTCGACGAGCGACACCCGAGCTACTCTTCGCTGAACCGGCTCCGCGACGATGCCTCCTGGCGCCGCCGCGTGGAAGAGGCCTGGTCCCGCTATCTCACCCGCTACCGCAAGGGCGTCGCCGGTCCCTTCGACATCCTCATAGACCTCCCCGAAAGAGAGCACTTCCCCGTGGACTTGCGCCTGATCCGACGCAACCCCCTCCCCGGCGAGCGCAACCCCGTCGGCTGGCAGAACATCTCCGGCATGTCCGAAGATGAACTGACACGCTACCACGCCCCCCTCCGACGGATCATTATCGCCACAGCGAACGACGACCTCGCAAAGTCCGTACGTAGGCACGCCGAAGAACTCTTCACCATCGCCGAGGAAGTAGGGTAACAGCACTTCAGCATCTCAGCTCGCCGCCCTTCAGGTGGCTTTCAGCATGTCAGCAGAACTTGCGCGCACGAAAGCTGAAGTGCTGACTGGCTGAAATGCTGACCAGCTCATACAAAAAGGGCCGGTGTTCACATAAGGGTGAGACCCTTTTCCGGCCCTTAGCGGCCCCCAGAAAGGGCCGCTAGGATGATACGAAGATTATAAACGAGCGGGCACCTCCGTCGCAAGCCCTGTGAACAAAACTTAACTTTGGCCCTATACTCCCTGCGAGCGATGCTATAATCCGCCCTCGCGGGCCGCTAGCTCAATTGGCAGAGCAAGAGACTCTTAATCTCTAGGTTCCAGGTTCGAGACCTGGGCGGCTCACTTCTAAATTTCCTGCAAATAGCAGGGAAACGAAAAAGCACCGGCGGGCGCGTCGGACTCTCTGACACTAGTTTGACACTAACGCGCTGCTCGCAGCTGGCACATTATTTCGGTTTGTCCCAAGAACGGGCACTATTTGCCGACCGTTGGCCGGGAGAGCACCGTTTCAATAGGTCGAGAAGAGATCACTGCTTGACCCAGGATCTGAACGCGCAACGTTGCTCCATAGCTTGAACGACATTTCGGGTGTTGACCTGCCCGCGACGGAATCACACGTCTTTTGAGCAAACCCTCATATCTCTTCTTAGATCGATGGCGTCTGAATCAGTCCGTCGGGAGCGTTGGCTGGATGATTCGAGAGCTCAGATGAGCCGAATCCGGGAGCAGCCATTTCGCGCCCGTCGCAGGAAGCGGGGCTACGATCGGAGGCAGCGGCCATATGGAAATGTATGGCCACCCGAAAACGTTGCCTCTAGCGTCGCGCGTAAAGTGTCTGATAGTCTACTGTGCTAACCCGAGTTGCCCCCTAAAGGCATTGAATGGAGAAAGCCAGTAGAAAGCAAACGATCTTCAGCTCGAAGCCCCTGGGCGTCACTGCGTGGATCTTCCTCGAAAACATCGCGCTCAGCCTGCTGAAGACCGTCTCGATGTACTGGC
>JBPCIR010000093.1:0-6356 GCA_051006095.1 Rubrobacter sp.
CCTATGGTCTCCGGCGAGCACCTCGAGCTCGTCGCGGGCGACATAACGGATGAGGACCTCGCGCTGCGCGCGGCCAGGGGCGCCGACGTCATCGTTCACTTCGCGGCGAACACCGGGGTCATGCCCTCGGTCGAGGACCCTCGGGGTGACTGCATGAGCAACGTCGTCGGGACGCTCAACTACCTCGAGGCGGCCAGGCACGCCGGCGCAGGACGCTTTATCTTCGCCTCCAGCGGCGGGACCATCATCGGCGAGGCCGAGCCACCCATCCACGAAGAGATGCCCCCGCATCCCGTCGCGCCCTACGGGGCGAGCAAGCTGGCTGGCGAGGGCTATTGCTCGGCATACTTCCGTACCTTCGGCGTCGAGAGCGTGGCGCTGCGCTTCGGGAACGTCTACGGCCCCCTTTCGGGCCACAAGAACAGCGTCGTCGCTCGCTTTATCAAGAGGGCCGTGGAAGGGGAAGTGCTGGAGATCTACGGCGACGGCACCCAGACCCGCGACTTCATCTACGTGGACGACCTGATCCGGGCCGTAAGGCTCTCGGCCACCGTGGATGGCGTCGGCGGCGAGGTCTTCCAGATCGCCACGAGCGCCGAGACGACGGTGCAGGAGCTGACGGACAGGCTCCGCCCCGCCCTCGCCGCCGCAGGTATAGATGGCATCGAGGTCCGCAATACGGCCGCCCGCCGCGGCGAGGTGCGCCGCAACTACGCCGACACCTCGAAGGCACGGCGCATGCTCGGCTGGAAGGCCGAAGTAGGTCTCGACGAAGGCCTCAGACGCACCGTAGACTGGTTCGTGGGCGGCTAGCGGCTTGCGGCTCCTGGCCGCATCCACGTCAGAAGATAGAACGCTCCCTGCGCCACGGTGGCGACGAAGGTGCCTAGGGCCAGGGAGTAGGCGACCCTCTCGACGACACCAATGCCCAGGGTCGCCAGGCAGATGGCGGAAGCGAGCAGGCCGACGAACCATCCTAGCGCGGCGAGCCGGCCTTGCCCCAGGGCGAAGAGCCCCTGATTGAGCGCGTCGGAGAGAAGGTAGAAAGCGGCCATCGTCGCCAGGGCGACGAGCACGGCCCGGCTCGCGTCGAACTCTGCGCCGGCGAAGAGTCTGAGCCCCCACCCGCCGAACACCCAGGTGCCTGCCACCATGAGGACTCCGACGAGGCCGACGACCCCGAGCGCCCTCGCCACAAAGCGATCGAAGCCCCCCCTACCTTCGGTCGAGAGCACGCGGCTCGCGCGGGGCAGGAGCGCGCCTATGGCTGGGCTGAACACGTACTGGGGGATACGGGTCAGGGTAAGCGCCGCAGCGAACAGGCCGACCTGGGCGTCGGTGCCGTCGAGGAGTCGCGCGATGATCGGTCCCCCGTTCATAAGCGCCTGGGCGAAAGCCATGCAAAGGAGCACAGGCCCTGCGAACCCGAGCGCCTTGCCCGTAGAGAAATCGTCGCCCGCTCGTTCTGGCGCGGTCACGGGCGCAGGCCTGACGGCCAGCACCCCGACGACGGGTGCGATCACGATGGCGATCGCAGGCCCGAAGACGCCCCACCCGAACGCGAGCAGCCCGGCGGCGAGGAGCAGCCGGGCCGCCGACTCGGCGACGATCTGCGCGCCGAGGCGAAGAGACTGCCTGTGCCCGTTGAAGATCCCCCGCCGGAAGTATTCCGGCGCGTAGAAGAGCACGGCCAGAATGAATGCCGCCGTGAGCCACGCGTCACCGAAGAGCTCCTCGGTGAGCAGCGGACTGGCGACCAAAGCCACGCCGGCGAACGCCACGGCCAGTCCGATCTGCCAGCGCCGCACGGAGGAGACTACTGGTCCCCAGTCCCTGCCCCGCGCCTCCCTCTCGGCGATGTAGCGTCCCAGGGTCTGCGTGCCACCGATCCAGAGCACCTGCACCGTAAGGAAAGTCGCTGACCAGAGCAGCGTGAGCGGCGCCGAACCAGCCTTCCCTAGAACGTGGAAGTAGATGCTCTGGAAAGCGTAGGTCAGTACCCCGGCGACGAAGAAAGACCCCACGATGTGGATGCTTCCCGCACCCGCGCCCTGCCGACCTCTGAAGAAGTTAGGCATCAGGTTTCAGGCTACAGGTTTCAGGTCTACTTTCACGAGCAGAAGTCTAATTCGTTTCGTACCGGTCGAACGAAGGAAGCGTACTCGCCGGATGGCATCAGCCGCCTACGATACCTGAAGCCTCTATCTGAGCCACGTCGAGATTATTACCCTGAAGACCCCCAACGGGTAGGCCAGCTTTGGTGGCTTCTTGGTCTCGCCGGCGGCGCGGCTCATCATCGAGACGGGGACCTGCTTGAAACGCAGCTTGTGCTTGAGGGCTTCGAGGATGATCTCGTTGGCGTTGAAGCGGTCCTCGCGCAGGTTGAGCTTGTGGAGCTCCGAGACCCTGATAGCGCGGTAGCCGTTGGTGCAATCGGAGACCTTCACGCCGGTGAGCAGCGAGATCATGCGCGAGAAGAAGATCACCCCGAGGTGACGGACGCTCCCTGATTCTTCGTAGAAGCCCATGAAGCGGGAGCCGAGCACGAAGTCCGCCTTGCCCTCTAATACTGGCTTCACGAGGCGCTCGAGTTCCTCCGGCTTGTACTGCCCGTCCGCATCCAGGTTGACGACGACTTCGGATTTTTCGGCCTGCGCTATGGCGAAGCCCGTCCTCAGGGCGTCGCCCTGGCCCCGGTTGACCACGTGCGTAACCACGGGCAAGCCCTCGGCCCTGGCGATGTCGGCCGTCCTGTCGGCCGAACCGTCGTCGACGACGACCGTCTTGACCTCGTGGCCGAGCACCTCGTCCGGGATACGGCGCAAGACCTCCTTGATGCCGCCCTCCTCGTCGAAGGCCGGCACGATTATGAGCACCTCGCCAGGGTGCCCCTCGGCCCTCTCCTCGGAGGAGAGATATCTCTCCGAGTACTCCTTCACGGCGAGGCCGGTGACGATCTCGCCGTTGCGACGACCGGCCTCCCGCACGCGGCCAAGCAGGTTCAAGAAGAGCCCGAAGAGCAGCAACACGGAGATCGAGAGCAGCGCGAAACCGCGATCCTCGAGCCCGAGAAGGCGGGTAAAGATCCCGAATATCTGCGGTACGACCGAGACAAGGACGACGCCGAGTGCTATGAGGAGGGAGAGGACCAGGTCGAGCCTGCTCCCCCCTCCGCGGTACCTGTAGACGCCGTACGCCGCGAAGAGCGCGGCGATGACGAGGCCAGCGATGCTCACGTGTCCGGCGACGAAGCTCACAGCGTGGAAGGCTCCACGGGCGCCTTGTGGACGTGCCGCCTGGCCGTCCGCCAGCTCACGCTCGGCATCACCACGTCCTGGTCTATTCTGTCATGATGCTCCAGAGCCGCGTAGTACAAAGGTAGGTTCACGATGCGCCCTCCTGCTGGTGTACGCTCTCCTGCTGCGGCCGCCACAGCGAAGTGGCGGGAATCTTCGAGATGTCGCAGCGGTGGACGTACTTACTTGCTATCTTGGTGACCTCCTCTAGCAGCCCGTCGCTCAGGGTTGTCGGTTGCAGGCCCAGCTCCAGGAAGCGATCGTTGCGGACGTGCAAATCGTTCTCGGCGGCCTCGTTGCGCGGGTTCTGCACGTAGTCTATCTCTGCGCCCGTGCGCTCGGAGACTAGCCTGGCAAGGTCGCGCAAACGGTGGGTCTCGGTCATCTGGTTGTAGACGTTGACGCGGTCGCCCCTCTCGGGCGGGTTCTCCAGGGCGAGCTGTATGCAGCGCACGGTGTCCTGGATGTGGATGAAAGCGCGGGTCTGGCCGCCCGTACCGTGGACGGTTAGCGGGTAGCCTACGGCGGCCTGCATCAGGAAGCGGTTGAGGACGGTGCCGTAGTCGCCATCGTAGTCGAAGCGGTTTATGAGGCGCTCGTCCAGCCTGGTCTCCGCGGTCTGGGTTCCCCACACGATGCCCTGGTGCAGATCGGTGACGCGCGTCAGGTCGTTCTTGTTGTAGTAGGCGAACAGGAGCTGATCCTGGGTCTTGGTCATATGGTAGATGCTGCCCGGGTTCGACGGGTAGAGGATCTCCTGCTCTACAAGCTCGCCTCCTTCGGTCTCGACTTTGACCGTCAGATACCCCTCGGGTATCTGCATCCCGGCCGTGCCGTAACCGTAGACGCCCATGGTCCCCAGATGCACCACGTGGATGTCGAGCCCGCTCTCGGTGATCGCCGCCAGCAGGTTGTTGGTCGCGTTGAGGTTGTTGTCCACGGTGTAGCGCTTATGGTAGCTGGACTTCATCGAGTAGGGCGCCGCCCGTTGTTCGGCGAAATGGATGACCGCGTCGGGCCGCCACTCGAGGAGCAAGTCCAGAAGCCGGCGGTAGTTCTCGGCGACGTTGATGTTGTGGAAGTCTATCCGGTCGCCGGTCAGCTCCTCCCAGACGCCAAGGCGCTCGCCCATGGGGCGGATCGGGGTGAGGGACTCGCATTCCAACTCGACGTCTATCTTGCGCCGGGAGAGGTTGTCGACTATGGCCACCTCGTATCCTTGCGCCGAGAGGTGCAGCGAGGTGGGCCAGCCGCAGAAGCCGTCGCCGCCTAGAACGAGTACCTTCATTACACGCGCTCCCTTCTTGCTCTACGCTACGCCTATTTTATCGTTCAGAGTCCAACCCGAACCGAATATGCCAGCCAGCGATTGTAGCGGAAAACGGTCAAACGAGTACTAAATCAACGTAAACGTCCCGTTCCGTTTCTCCCGTGGTCCGGCGCGCCAGCCCCGCGGGCTCACCTCCGGGCATGGCTCCGACGGCTCAGCGGACGCTATATTAACGCAGATTAATGCAAATTAACATCAGTGGCCCCATCTGGGTACAATAGCCCTCGCCCGGAAGATCGGCAAAGGACGTCTTTAGAACGTGTCACTGGAGCAGGAAAGGACGACTTCTCCATCTGCGAGTGCATCTTCCGGAGGGGAGGGACGTCTACGCAAGAGGGCTGGTAGCTTGCTCGCCGGGCTCGGGGTCTTCGTGCTCGTCCTGGTCCTCTACGTCGGGACCCTGGCTCCTACGGTCCTCTACCTCAAGGGCCCCAGGCTGCTCGACGCGGTGATGTTGCAGATGCAGGTCTCGGTGCTAGGCATCACGCACCCTACAGGCTACCCGACCTACCTGATGCTGACGCACTTCTTCACCTACCTGCCGTTCGGGGACCCAGCCTACCGCGTGAACCTCGGTTCCGCCGTCTACGCGGCGCTGGCCGTGGTGGCGGTCTACGCCGCCGGCCTCCTGCTCAGCCGGCGGGTAGTCGCCGCTGCGTCCGGATCTCTGGCCTTCGGTCTCGGGGCGGCCCTCTGGTCCCAGGCTGTTATCGCGGAGGTCTACACCCTGAACGCCCTGCTCGTGTCCGTCACCATCGTTGCTCTGCTGCTCTGGCGCGAGTACCGCCAAGACCGCTACCTGCTGCTCTCGGCCTTCCTGGTAGGACTCTGCCCGACAAACCACCTCACGAGCGGACTGCTCTTGCCCGCAAGCCTTCTCTTCGTCGCCATCGTGGACTGGCGCAGACTGGTCGACGTCAGGCTGGTTCTGAAGGGAGCAGGACTCTTCCTGCTCGGGCTCACACCCTACCTGTACCTGCCCATCAGGGCAGCGATGGACCCGCCGATGGACGCTAACAATCCCACCAACTTCGAGCGCTTCTGGTACGTGCTCAGCGGGGGGAACCTGACCGGCTCGTTCTTCTCCTTCGGGCCAGCGGAGTTGCCTGGAAGGATGATATTCTACCTGGAGCACCTGCTCGACAACACGCACTTTCTCGTGGCTATGGTCGCGTTGACGGGCGCCGTCGTCATACTCAAGAAGGACCGCGCCGTGGGAATCTTCCTCGGGTTTCTGTTCTTCGGCTGGCTCTTTCACGCCGTCGAGAATGACATCCCCGACGTCGACCTCTACTTCATCCCTACCTACCTCGTACTCTCGCTGTGGGCCGCTGCCGGGTTCGGGATGCTGCTCGCCGAAATCGAATCTCTAGTCTCAGGCTTACCCAGGCTGACGAAGGGGGCTATCCTCGGCGCGCTCTCGGCTATGTTGCTGCTCTTGCCGCTGCTCGGCGTAGCCGGGACCTACGCGAAGGTCGACATGAGCGGCGTCTACAGGGGCCGCAAAGAGATCGAAGCCGTCGCCGATAACGCGGCGCCGAAAGCGACGATCCTGCACCACAGGAGCAGCATGTGGTACATGGTGCTCGTCGAGAGGCGCCGCAGGGACCTGACCATAGTCGACCCGTTCGACCACAACAAAGAGGTCTCCTACGCCGACATAGTCTGGCCCGACGATATAGACCTCGCGACCACGGACCGCCGCTACGGGACCGACGATCTCTCCGGGG
>JBPCIR010000094.1:0-12551 GCA_051006095.1 Rubrobacter sp.
TACGGGTCCATCACAGCCGTTCGGGATCTGAACATCTCTGTCCGCCGGGGCGAAGTCTATGGTTTCCTCGGCCCCAACGGCGCCGGCAAGACGACGACCCTGAGGATGCTCCTCGGCCTGATAAAGCCATCCTCGGGCACTGCGAAGGTGCTCGGGAAAGAGCCAGGCTCTCCCCTTGGTCTCCAAGGGATTGGCGCGCTGGTCGAATCCCCGGCGTTCTACCCCTACCTCTCGGGCCGCGACAACCTGCGCGTCATGGCCCGCTACTGTGGGGTCCCTCACGAACGGGTGGCCGAGGTTCTAGGGCAGGTCGAACTCGCGGGGAGGTCGAAAGACAAATTCAAGAAGTACTCCCTCGGCATGAAGCAGCGCCTCGGGGTGGCGGCCGCGCTCCTCAAAGACCCAGAACTACTTATACTGGACGAACCAACGAACGGCCTCGACCCTAAGGGCATGGCCGACATGCGAACCCTCATCCGTAGAGTGGGCCACGGCGAGAGGACCGTCTTGCTGTCGAGCCACCTGCTCGGGGAGGTCGAGCAGGTATGCGACAGGGTGGGTGTGATCCACAAGGGCGAACTCCTGATCGAGGGTACCGTCGAGGAGCTGCGGGGCGGCGGGGGCATCCTGGTAAAGGTCGAGCCGATCGATGAGGCACGAAAGATCGCCGCAGACCTCGCCTGGGTCGAAGGAGCACGGATCGAAGACGGGATGCTCGTGCTCGATACTGACCCTGAGAACGCGGCCGAGATCAACGCCCATCTGGTCTCGGCGGGACTGCGGGTGAGCGAGCTCAGGCCGGTCGCGCGATCGCTCGAGGACGCGTTCCTGGAGCTCACCCGCGGGGAGACGGTCTGATGCTCGCCAGCCTCGGCGCCGAGCTGCTCAAGCTGCGCAAGCGCCCCTCTACCTGGGTGCTCGGTTGTATCTGGCTGGCCGTCACGATCCTGCTCAACTACACCCTGGCCTACGCCTTACTCTCCAACGCCCCTCCCCCCACCGTTCCCGAGGGCACGCCCAAAGCGCAGAGAGAGCAGCTACGAGAGCAGCAAGAAGAGTTCCGGGAACAGCAGCTCGAGTTCCTCTACCCCGAGAACCTCGTCTCCAACCTGACCCCCGGCTTCGCCAACCTGGGAGCCCCTATAGCCCTGATCCTTGGCGCGCTCGCGGTCGGAAGCGAGTACGGCTGGACCACGTTCAAGACCGTACTCACACAGCGACCGGGCCGGCTTGCGCTGTTCTTCGGGAAACTGCTCGCCCTCGGTATCTTACTCGCCCTGCTCGTGGTACTGACGTTCGCCGCCGGCGCGGCCTCAGGCTACGTCATAGCCGGTCTCGAAAACGCCCCCGCCGGGTGGCCTGCGGCCGGAGAGCTCGCCAGCGCGATCGGGGCCGGGGGGCTTATACTGGCGGTCTGGGCGGCGCTGGGCGTACTTCTAGCCACGCTCCTAAGGAGCACGGCGCTCTCCATCGGGATCGGGCTCGTGTACTCGCTGGTCCTCGAAACGATCATCTTCAGCCTGCCGATCCCGAACGAGGCGTTCCGGAACGCCCGCGAGTACTTCCCCGGTCAGAACTCGACCTTCCTCGCCGACTCCTTCTCCGGGCAGACTCAGACCGGATTCGCGCCCCCCGAACCGCCCGTAGACGCCTCGCAGGCCGCCCTCGTCCTCCTCGCCTACGCAGCCGCTTTCATACTGCTCGCCGCTCTCGTCTTCGGCCGCAGGGACGTGACGTGAGAGCTGAAGTGCTGACTAGCGAAGCCCGAAGGGCGTAGCGTGCTGAAATGCTTTACTGTTCGTTGTTGCGTTCGAAGTAGCGGTTGGTGATTGGCATACGCCTGTCACGGCCGAAGGCCCGGCCCGTGACTTTTATGCCTGTCGGGGCCTGGCGGCGCTTGTACTCGGCCCTGTCCACGAGTTGGACGATGCGCCGCACATCGTCTTCATCGAAGCCTGAAGCCACGATCTCAGCCACCCCCCTGTCCTCCTCTATGTAGGCCTCGAGGATAGGGTCGAGAACCTCGTAGGGCGGCAGGGAGTCCGTGTCGCGCTGGTCCTCGCGCAGCTCGGCTGTGGGCTCTTTGCTAAGGACCGAGTCGGGGATGACCTCGCGGTTCTTCCTCTCGTTGAAGTGCCGCGCCACCCTGTAGACGAGGTTCTTGGGCACGTCCTTGATGACCGCGAAACCTCCGGCAGAGTCGCCGTAGAGTGTCGAGTAGCCCACGCTCATCTCGCTCTTGTTGCCCGTAGACAGGACGATCCAACCGAACTTGTTGGAGAGGGCCATCAGGATGTTGCCCCTGATGCGGCTCTGCAAATTCTCCTCCGCCACGTCCTCGGGGAGCCCCTTGAAGGCGCCTTTCATCATCTCCCTGTAGGCGTCGAAGGCCGGCCCGATGGGGATGGTCTGGGTATCTATACCGAGATTCTTGGCGAGCGCCGCTGCGTCGGTGTTGCTCCCTTCGGAGGTGTAGCGGCTCGGCATGAGGACGCCGGTGAGGTTCTGGGGTCCAAGGGCCTCGACAGCGACGGCGGCGGCCAGAGACGAGTCTATGCCGCCAGAGAGACCGAGCACGGCCCGAGAGAACCCGTTCTTGCGGAAGTAGTCCCCGAGACCGAGCACGAGGGCTTCGAGCACCTCGCCCTCCTCAGATAGGTAAGGCTCGACCCTCGGTTCGACCGGCTCCGCCGCCGACGGCTCGTATGCCGGAACTCTTACTATCTCGGGCGCATGCTCAGTGTTCTCCTTGCGGGGCCTCGGGTCGTGGAGGCGTTGCATGAGTGATCGATCCGGGTACAGGTCAACGAGCAGCAGGTCTTCCCTGAACTGTCCGGCCCGTGCCACGAGCCCGCCCTCGGGGTCGAAGACGACCGAGTGGCCGTCGAAAACGAGCTCGTCCTGGCCGCCCGTGAGGTTGCAGAACACGACGTAGCAGCCGTAATCCGAAGCCCGCACGCTTAGCATTCGCTCTCTGACGGCGCCCTTGCGCCTGTGGTAAGGGGAGGCCGAGATGTTCAGGAGGACGTTCGCCCCTCCGAGGGCCTGCTCTCGCGCAGGCCCGCCAGGGTACCAGATGTCCTCGCACACGCTCACCCCGACGAGGGTGTCGCCCAGATCTAGGATCGGGGCGCCAGAACCCTCCCTGAAGTAGCGGTTCTCGTCGAAGACGCTGTAGTTGGGCAGGTAGTGTTTGTGGTAGCGATGCAGTACCTCGCCGCCGGATACCACGGCGCAGGCGTTGTACAGGTCGGCGTCCAGGTCGACGAAGCCCACGGCGGCCACAACGTTCTCGGGCACCCGCCCGGCGAACTCGTGGAGCGCCCTCACGTTCTCCTCGATAAAGCTCCGGCGCATGAGGAGATCCTCGGGCGGATAGCCTGGGATGGTCAGCTCAGGGTAGGCGACGAGATCCGCGCCCGAATCGGTCGCCCGCTCCAGGGTGTCGGCCATCTTCTCGACGTTCCCCCAGATATCTCCGACGGTGGTGTTGATCTGGGCCAGCGCAACCCTCATGCACTAAATATATCGCGCCTGGCTGGTTCGTGCCTGCCTATGCTCATACCTGTGGAGCGTCGCCCTCTGGCGCCCGGCCTGACCAACCTTCGGATAGAATCCCACGCGATGCCAGCCCGAAAGCGCACCCCCGCAGATGCAGGAGCCCTGGCCGCAGGTCTCCTAGTCGACGCCTGCCGGCCGCATTCCGAAGACTCGTTGCGGCTGGAGGTGGTAAAGAACCTGGCGCTGGACCTCGGGCACCGGCTCGAGATCCTCGCCGGAGAAGACACTTCTACCGACTCCTTCATCGAGGCCGCGCTGGCGTGCGCCGATCTTGCCACCCTCGCCGCCTGCAACCTTCCCGCTCTCCCCGATGGTGAAAAGCCTCTCGCGGCGGCGGCCACGCACCTGGCGGCCGGGACCACCCGAGCCCTGATCTCCCTCGTCGAATCAGAGACAGGAACCCTGGACGAAGCCCACGCCGAGAATACGCTAAAGGACGCGCGCAGCGCGGTCTGGCGGGCCGACCTGGCCGTGAGACAGCTGGTCAGCTAGTCAGCACTTCAGCTGCGTGATTCGTGGTAGGTAGATGCCTTTGCGAATGGCTTTAGAAGACAGGGACGGGGGGTGCTCCTGACAGGTGTCGACGTGCCGCTGTGGCCACCCTGCGCAGGTAGCCTTCTTCTTTCGGGACGAACTCCGCCAGGTGTATGCGCGTTGCAGACGTTCCGCCTTCAGCATACTCGCGGGCGGGAGCCGACCCCGTCTCGTAGAGTGCTTGCACGTCGCCGAGGTCGAGTCGAAATACGGCGTCGACCTCCTCCTTCTGGAGGCGCAGGTTCCCAGGGGGTGTGGAGTCGAACACGAGGAAGATTTCGTGCAGCTCCCTGTCGCAGCCGCCTGGTATCTCCTGCTCGACCCTGCGGGTTCCGAGGGGGACGAGCCTCTCGGGCGCTATCCGAAGGCCGAGCTCCTCCTCGACCTCCCGCAGGCCGTCCAGCGTCTCCTCACCTGCCGCGAGGTGCCCTGCTGCGGTAACGTCGAGGTAGTTCGGCCAGGTGTCTTTCGTGGCGGCGCGCCGTTGGAGAAGCAGGTAGGACCCTCCTGAGTCGGAACCGCAGATCCAACAGTGAAAACAACGGTGCCACAGGCCCAGCCTGTGCGCCTCGCTTTTCGGAACGACCTCCCCCGTAGGCCGCCCTGACTCGTCCAGGATGTCGAGCAACTCGTCCACACGTAGAAGGGTAGCAGGTCGGGCTTCGCCAGACGCTATACTGGTCCGTTGTGAGAGATGAGTTGCGAGTCGGTCTGCGCGAGTCCTACGACCGCAAGGCGCGAGAGCGGAATCTCCGTCCCGTCCAGCCGTGGAAGGCCGAGGAGCGGCTTCGCTTCCTGGCCATGCTCAGGAGCGAGGGGGCGCGCACCCTGCTGGAGCTCGGCGCCGGTCCAGGGAAGGACGGCGAGTTCTTCAGGGATCACGGCCTCGACGTGGTCTGCACCGACCTGTCGCCCGAGATGATCGAGCTCTGCGAGAGCAAGGGCCTCGCGGCACGCGTTATGGACCTCTCGGACCTGGACTTCCCTTCCGACGCCTTCGACGCGGTCTACGCGCTCAACTGCCTGCTTCACCTGCCAGGGCGCGAGCTTCCCGCAGCCCTGCGTGGGATCCGAACCGTCCTCAAACCGGGCGGCCTGTTCTACCTCGGCGTCTACAGGGGGAAGGACCACGAGGGCGTGTGGGCGGACGACCCTTACGAGCCGAAGCGGTTCTTCTCCTTCCACACTGATGAACACCTCGGGGAGATGGTTACCAGGTCGTTCGACATCTGTTCCTTCAGGCGGACCGCGGTCGCCACCGAGCAGGCCGAAGGGCTCAATTTCCAGTCCCTGATCCTCAGAAAGCGTCAATGTGACAACTAGCAAGGGGGAGGTACCGTGACCACGGTCGTCATAGCCAGTTATTTCGAGGAAGAGTACGTGAGCCGCATTCGGGAGGTGGACGAAAGGTTGCGGGTACTCTACAGGGAGGATCTGGTCCCGCCTCCGCGGTGGCCTGGGGACCACGCAGGTCCGGAAGAATGGGAAAGAACGCCAGAGAACGAGGAAGAATTTCTTTCGCTGCTCTCCGAGGCCGATATCCTCTACGACTTCCCCAACGGTCACGTCGGGGATCTCATACAGGCCGCCCCTAAACTCCAGTGGGTGCAGGGGAGCATGGCGGGAGCCGGGGAGGTGGCGCAGAAGGCGGGCCTCCAGGACTCGGCCGTCGTGGTGACGACGGCCAGCGGAATCTACTCGGGACCGCTCGCCGAGTTCGTGCTGATGGCGATGCTCCAGCACGCCAAGGACCTCGACCACCTCCGCAGCGACAAGGCGGGGAGGATCTGGCGTCAGGGGGCGGTGGGGACCCTCGAGAACAAGACACTTTGTGTAGTCGGGATGGGGAGCATCGGACGCGCCATAGCGGGGCGGGCACGTCCCTTCGGTATGCGCATCGTCGGCGTCAAGCGCACGGTGCGCGAGGACAACGAAGCCTGGGACTATGCTGACGAGCTGTACCCGACGGCGGAGTTGCGCACAGCGCTCGGCGAGGCCGACTACGTCGCAGTTACGCTCCCAGGCACCCCCGAGACGCGGCGGCTGATCGACGCCGAGGCGCTAGCCGCGACCAGGCAGGGGGCTTACTTCGCCAACGTTGGGAGGGGTTCTGTCCTCGACGAAGCTGCGCTCGTCGAGGCGCTTCGGAGCGGCCATCTCTCAGGGGCTGCACTCGACGTGTTCGAGGTCGAGCCTCTGCCTGAGGAGAGCCCGTTGTGGGATCTCGACAACGTCATCGTCAGCGCCCACACGACCGACGTAGTGCCGGACCTGATCAACGCCTCACAGACCGACCTCTTCTGCGAGAACCTGCGCCGCTACCTTGCCGGTGAAGAAGTGCTGAACGTGCTCGACAAACATCTGCTCTACTAGAGCAAGTTGCAAAGAGGTACTTGCTGACTTGCTTGCAAACCCATGAATGGTAAAGCGCCCTATCATAGGCGGCGCTACACCAGGCGGGGCTTCTTGCGCGTCGCCGCGACAGGCGTGGCGGCGACCGCTAGCGGAGGTCTGCTTGCAGCCTGCGGGGATACCGGGTTGGCCCGGAAGGTTCGCGTCACCCCGAATCCCGCAAGGGTCGACGAACCGTTCGTCATCACCCTGAAGGACCTTTCGCCCTGGCAGCGAGTGACCCTGCGCGCGCGATTCGTCGACGGCTATGAGGTCGAATGGACGTCGAGGGCAGTGTTCCGGGCCGACTTCCTGGGGACGGTGGACGTCTCCAGGCAATCTCCGGTAGAAGGCAGCTACACGGGGACGGACTCGATGGGCCTTGTATGGTCGGCCTACGGACACGGGGCTTCTTACGCCATCTCCTTGCGTCCGCGGCCCCTGTTAATCACCGCGGAGACAGACGGCAAGACGGCAAGCGTCAGGGTCGCGAGGAACCTCCTTACCGACGAGATAGCCAGCACCGACGTCCGCGAGCGCGGGCTCTACGGCAGGTTCTTCAGGCCCGCGGCCGGTGGGCCGTTTCCCGGCGTGCTTGTACTCGGCGGCTCCGAGGGAGGACTGGCGCCATACGCAATGCGGGAGGCGGCGCTTCTGGCCGACCACGGGTTCGCCGCGCTCGCGCTGGCTTACTTCTACTTTGGCTCGCTGCCCGCCAGGCTCGCAAGCATCCCTCTGGAGTACTTCGGGGGTGCGATTCGCTGGTTGAAAGACCAGCCTTCGGTGCGTGGCGACAGGCTCGGGGTGGTCGGTACCTCGCGCGGCGGAGAGCTGGCCCTGCTCCTGGGTACGCACTACCCCGACGTCGAAGCCGTGGTGAGTTACGCCGGAAGCGGATTCGTGTTCCCATCTCCGGCTGGTCCCGAACCGGCGTGGACTTTTCGCGGCAAACCGCTTCCCTGGATACCAAACCCCTTCGATATCTTTCAGGCCAGACCCGCGCAGATCGAAAAAGCCCAAATACCGGTCGAGCGTACCAGGGGTCCCGTCCTCCTCATCTCCGGCGATGCCGACAAAGTGTGGCCAGCCACCCAGCTCTCGCAGGTCGCCATGGAGCGCCTCGGACGTCCCGGACGCCCCTACCACGACGAGTTTCGCCACTACCCCGACGCCGGGCACGGCATCCAGCCACCCTACCTGCCTGCCACGCCTGGAACCTACTACTTCGGCGGAGATCTCGAGGGCAACGCGGCCGCCAACGAAGATTCCTGGCGGCGCGTGCTCCGTATGCTCGGTGCGCGTCTGCGGCGCTGAAGCGTTAGCGTACAGCAGACGCTACGCGAAAGAGATGTAGATCGCGACAGCAACGGCGGTGAGGACGATGCACATTATGAGCATCTCTCTCAAAGGCTCACCCCCTCTAAGGCTGAACGGCGTCGCGCTCCTGCAGAGAGTACAGCCTCGCGTAGAGGCCTCCCGAGGAGACGAGGTCTTCGTGGGTGCCTGCCTCGGAGACGCTGCCGTCTTCGATCACGAGGATCGAATCTACGCTCCTGACCAGCCTGAGCTCGTGGGCGATGACGAACGTGGTGCGTCCTTCTGTAAGGGACCTCCAGCTCTCCTCGACCGCGGCTGCGGCCTCGGCGTCGAGGCCCGACTGGGGCTCGTCCAGGATCAGGATGGGGGTGTCCCTTAGCATTGCCCGCGCGATGGAGATGCGCTGCCTCTGTCCGCCGCTCAAGCTCTCACCGCGTTCGGAGAGCACGGTGTCATAGCCTTCTGGCAGCGCCCGGATAAAGTCGTCGGCCCCCGCGAGCTCGGCTATGGTTTCGATCTCCTCGCGGGACGCCCCAGGCCGCCCGTAGGCTATGTTCTCGGCGACCGTCGCCCGGAAGAGCAGGGGGTCCTGCGGCACGAAGGTTATGGAGTCACGCAAGGACTTGAGGGTGAAGTCCTTTATATCTTCCCCGTCGATGAGAACCCTTCCCTCCTGCGGGTCGTAGAGACGGGCGATGAGGCTCGTGACCGTTGTCTTGCCCGCGCCGCTCACCCCGACGAGCGCGATCCTGCTCCCTGCCTCGACGTCGAAGTCCACGCCGCCAAGGACCTCCCCCGCCTCGCCCTCGTAGGCGAAGCGCACGTCATCGAAGGTAACTCGGCCGTCGAAGGCGGGCGCGGGAAGGGCTCCTGGCAGGTCCTTCACTGTCGGCTCCGCGTTCAGGAGGTCGATGATGCGCTCGCCGGAGACTAGTGAGGTGCCGATCTGGTTTACCTGCCGACTCAGGGCCCACAGAGGCGAGAGGAAAAGAGCGAGGTAGGCCACGAAGACGGTAAGGTCGCCCAAAGAGAGGGCGCCGGAGAGAACCTGCCTCGCCCCGAAGTACACCACCAGCGCCGTACCGAGGCCACCTACGATCCCGAGGACGGTGCTGAACTTCGCCTCTATCATCGCGCTGTCCACGCTGGCCCTGAGGGACTCCCTGCTCTCGGTCCTGAAGCGTTCCATCTCGTCACCCTCGCGGGCGAAGAGCTTGACGGCCCTGATGCCGATTATCGCCTCCTGCATGACGCTGGCGATGGCGCCCTCCCTCGCCCTCACGATGCGCATCCGCTGCACGAGCGCCCTCCTGTAGCGGCTGACGGCGAGGAAGAGGAAGGGTACCGTGACGAGGGCGAGGAGGGTCAGTTGCCAGTCGAGCCAGAGCATGACCACCATCATCCCGAGCAGGATCGTGACCGAAGAGAACACCTCGACCACAGAGTCGACCAGCATGGTGCGGACCTCTTTCACATCGCTGGTGACGCGGGTAATGGTATCGCCCGTCCGCTTGCTGCCGTGGTAGTCGAGTCCGAGGGCGTGGACCTTCGCGTACAGGGCCTCGCGCATGTCGAAGACGGTCTCCTGCCCAAGCCTCTGGAGCAAGTAACGTCGGAAGGAAGCTACGCTCCTCGTTACCGTGAAGATGAAAACGATAAGGAAGGCTATCCCGGCCAGTAGTAGCGCCTCGTCGGCTAGAAAGGCGGGCAGCTCTTCGGGGAGCGGCTTGTTGTCGGTCAGCACGTAGTCGATGATCAGGGCGAGCGGCCACGGCTGCGCGAGGCTCGTCACCGTCTCCAGCAGCAACACGCCGAGCGCCAGCAGAAGCCCGCTGCGGCGGGGCTTCAAGAAGGGCGTAAAGTTGGAGAGGGTCTTACCGGTGCGCCTCAGCCCGGCGCGAAGTTCCTTCAATCTTTTCACCCGTATAGGATACCGCACCGCCCGCGGGTAGAATGTGCGAACTTACCCAACTACTACACGGAGGCGAACGTGGCGAGAAAAGTCCTTGCGGCCGTAGAAGACCTTCTGTTCAGGAGCAAGATCTCCGAGACGGCCTCGACCCTCGGTATCGAGGCGTCGTTCCCCCGCAACCCCGGGAGATTGCTCGAAGCCCTGCGCGAGTCACCGCCCGACCTGCTCATCCTCGACCTCAACTCCGCCCGCTTCGAGCCGCTGGCGCTACTCCAGACCATCAGATCCGACGACGCGACACGCGACGTCTCGACGGTGGGCTTCCTCTCCCACGTCCAGAAAGACCTCGCCGTCGCCGCGCGGGAGGCCGGCTGCGACCGCGTCGTCGCCCGCAGCGCTTTCACCAGGGACCTCCCGCGGATACTCGCCGGCAGCACCCCCGATACCATCGACGAGGCCGGTGTTGGCTGAGGGCGAGGGGTGGAAGCGTCTCGGTAGCGAGAGGCTCCTTGAGAACCCGTACTTCTCGTTACGCTCGGACCGGCTACGGCTGCCTGACGGTGGGATCAAAGACCCTTACTACGTCATAGAGCGCCCCGACGCTGCGATAGTCTTCCCGCTCACCGCGGATGAGGAAGAGGTCGTCCTCGTCAACCAATACCGTCCTCCGCTCGAGATGCTGGAGCTAGGCCTGCCAGCAGGGCTCGTCGAAGAGGGCGAGAGGCCTGAGGAAGCGGCCCGCCGCGAGCTCGCCGAGGAGACTGGCTACACCGGCGGCGATTGGGAACTTCTAGGCTCCCTGGCCTCCTCCCCCAGCCTCAAGGACAACTGGGCATACCTCTTCCTGGCCCGGGGCATCGAGGAGACCGCCGCGCCCGACCCCGACGAACACGAGCTCGTCGAGGTGATAAGGGTGCCAGTAGGAGAGCTCTTGGACCTCGTCCACTCCGGCAAGATAGTCAGTTCCAGCGGCGTCGCCGCCGTCCTGCTTGCGTTGGAGCGGCTGCGGAAAGATGGATGACAAAGAAAGAGCCCGGAACTCTATGCTCCGGGCTTCCTCTTACTATATGGGTTGGCGGTCTAGCAGGTAAAGGAGCTACCGCAGCCGCAGCCGCTCTGGACGTTGGGGTTGTTGACGGCGAAACCGGCGCCCATGAGGCCGTCCACGTAGTCGAACTCCGAGCCCATGATATATGGGACGCTCATGGCGTCGATTAGCATCTTGACGCCCTTGGCCTCGAAGACCTCGTCGTCGTCGGCGATCTCGTCGTCGAAGTAGATGCTGTACTGGAAACCGGAGCAGCCTCCGGGCCTGACGCCGATGCGCAGCGCGAGGTCTTCCTCGCCTTCCTGGGCCATGAGGGTCTTGACCTTCTCGGCGGCGTTGTCGGTGATGTTGACTATGGTCGCTTGCTTCTGATCCATCAGCACCTCCCGTGCTGTAGTCTGCTTTTGGTTACGCAAATTATTACACCCCCAACCGTATACTTCAACGCCGCTTTCGCAAGGTCCAACGAAGCCTTCCACGCAGCACCTTGTCGAGTCGCGCCCTCCTGGCCGAGATGTACTTCTTCGACCTGGCGAGCAGCGAGGATGGGTTGACGGCCCCTAGCGCCCTTCTCCAGCGCGGCAGGATCTCGTAGGCCCGCAAGGCATCCCTGTAAGCCGAGGCCACTTGGTCTCTCTCACCGCCCGCGGAATAGAGGTGGTCCGAGTAGGCCAGGGCGAATCGTGTCATCGGGGCCTCCTCTACGCCGGCCGCCCCGGCGAGGAGGAGTACCCTCTCGGTGGGGGTCAGCGCGGGCGAGTCGGCCACGATGCTCCTGTCCGGCGGCAGCACGTCGCGCAGCCGTCCTGTGAGGTCTCTGTAGAGGTCCTCGGGCCTGCCGCGGGCGAGGAGCACCCTCTTGGAGAGGGGTACGGCCGCCACGAGCAGCAAGGGCACGAGCACGAACAGGGGCCATGCCGGAGTGTTGTTCTCCCCGGAGCGGCCTGTGGTGGGATCTTGGTTGGCAAGATCCTGATTCTGCTCTTCGGGCTTCTGCTGCGCCCGGTCTTGCGCGAGCCGGCGCCTGTCCAGGTTGTTCTCGGCAGCCTGGATCCCGCTGACCGACGGAAGCTCCGGCCGCGGGGCGTTGGCCTCCATCGCGTCGGGCATGGAGAAGCCCGGTGTCGGGTTGAATGGGTACCAGCCGACACCGGGGAAGTACGCCTCTACCCAGGTGTGCATATTGCTACCTGTGACGAGGTACTCTCCCTGGCTCACCTCTTCACCCGAGGTGGCCCCGTAGACGACCCGCGAGGGCACGTTCATGTCGCGCAGGAGGAGCGCCATAGAGGTCGAGAACTGGGTACAGAAGCCCTCCTTGCCTTCACCCAGGAACTCCTCTACAGCCTTGTCCGCCCTGCGGTAGCTCACGTCGAGGTTGTAAGTGAAGCCGCCGTCGTAGATCAGGTACTGCTCGATCGCGCGCGCCCTGTCGTATGGCGTCGCTGGTTCGTATTCGCGCTGGATCTTCTCTGCCGTCTCGTGGACCACGGGCGGCGTGTCTTCGGGAAGCTGGAGGAACTTATCCTCAACGGAGGAGGGGTAATCGCCGCCTGCGCCCCTGAGCTGTGCCGCGGTTGGCTGCGGTATCTCCGAGGTCACATCGTAGAAGTCACCCTCTTCGAAGGGCTCGTCCATCGACCACGAGCCGTCGGAGTTCTCGGTCGCCCCCAGAAACTCGGAGGTCCGCGCGATCTTGTACCCCCCGAAGACGAGGTCCGTCTGGGCGTTGAGGACCTGCACCCGCTGCAGCACGGGGCGGGTCTCGACGCTGCGGGCTATCTCCTC
>JBPCIR010000095.1:0-9871 GCA_051006095.1 Rubrobacter sp.
CCCCGAGCCGATGCGGGTCCCGCCGGAGGAGATTGAGCGGGCGCGAGAGGCGCTCCCGGCGGAGATCGAGGAAAGCTTCAGGGTAGCCATCGAGAACGTGCGTTTCTTCCACAAACGGGAGATGGGCCGCTCGTGGGAGACGAGCCGGGGCGGGGCGACGGTAGGGCAGAGGGTACGGCCTCTGAGGCGGGTCGGAATCTACGTTCCGGGCGGGCATGGAGCGTATCCAAGCTCATTGTTCATGTCGGCCGTACCGGCTCAGGTCGCGGGTGTTCGGGAGATCTGCGTCTGCGTCCCTCCAGGCCTCGACGGGAAGGTGAACGAATGGGTGCTCGCCGTGGCGGGGCTTCTCGGGCTGGAGGAGGTCCATGCCGCCGGTGGAACACAGGCGATGGGCGCGATGGCCTTCGGCACCGAGAGCATCGCTCCGGTCAACAAGATCGTCGGCCCCGGCAACGACTACGTCATAGCGGCCAAACTAGAGGTCTTCGGGGTCGTGGGCATTGATGCCCCGCAGGGGCCGAGCGACGTGGTCGTCATCGCGGACTCGAGCGCCTTCCCCGAGCGAGTCGCCCGCGACCTCATGGCACAGGCCGAGCACCTCTCCGGAGCTTCTTCCGTCCTACTTTCCCCTAGCGCGGAGCTGGTCGAGGCTGTGGAGCCGCTCCTGTCAGGTGAGCCTGCGGAGCACATTTCTCTGGTACGTGTACGAGACCTGGCGCAGGCTGCCGAGATCTCCAACCACTATGCTCCGGAGCACGCGCACGTCATCTCCGAGGACTGGGAAGCGGTGATGAACGACCTTCGGGAGGTCGGTATGGTCGGCGTCGGTGACTTCAGCCCCATCGCGCTCAGCGACTACGCCGCCGGACCTTCCCATGTCCTGCCTACCGACGGAACGGCGGCCTGGGCCTCGCCCCGCAGCGTCAACGACTTCATAACGCACACCAACTACATACACTTCACCCAGGAAGCCCTCGAAAACCTCGCCCCCCATGTCGAACGGCTCGCCCGTCTGGAGGGGCTCGAAAACCACGCCGAAAGCGTCGCGGTGCGGCGAAAGTACTGATGGAGGACGGGATGGCACGGATTGGCAAGGCGGAGCGAAAGACAGGCGAGACATCAGTGCGGGTGCGTCTTGACCTCGACGGCGAGGGCGCGGCCGACGTCTCTACGGGTGTCGGGTTCTTCGACCATGTCCTGCACCTGCTAGCCCACCACTCCGGCATGGACCTTGCTGTGGAGGCGAAGGGTGATACGTGGGTGGATGACCACCACACGGTCGAAGACACGGGACTCGTGCTCGGGCGCGCCTTCGATGAGGCAATCGGAGACCGCTCAGGTATCACGCGCTTCGCCGACGCGAGCACGCCGCTCATCGAGGCTCTCAGTACGGTCGTTGTCGACCTTGGCGGGCGTTCGCACCTGACTTGCAACCTCGGACCGATGCCAGAGAAGATCGGGACCTTCGATGTAGAGCTTTTCCCGGAATTCCTGCGTGCCTTCACCCAGTACGGGCGCTTCACGCTCCACCTCAACTGCCACTACGGCGAGAACGCGCACCACAAGATAGAGTCAGGCGTCAAGGCACTGGCCGTTGCAATGAGGGAGGGCATCGCGGTCCGCGCAAGCGGGAGCGCCTCGACGAAGGGGGTAATCGATTGAGCATTTCAGCACACCGCCTCCCTTCGGTCTGCGGCTTGTCAGCCAGTCAGCAAGGGCTTGCGCACGCGGAAGCTGAAATGCTGACAAGGCGGCGCAGCCGCCGTGCTGACAAGCGGAGGCGTCAGCCGTAGCGTGCTGACTAGCTTGAACGTAGCAGTCGTCGACTACGATGCGGGGAACACATTGTCCGTCACGCGGGCGCTGGAGAGAGTCGGTGCCGGTGTGGAGCTTACGCAAGATCCTGGCCAGATAGCGTACGCTGATGCGGTCGTGCTTCCTGGTGTGGGGGCTTTCGGCGACTGCATGAGAAAGCTGCGGGAGCGCGGCATGGACGAGGCTTGCGGTGAGGCGTTCGTGTCGGGTAAGCCCTTCCTTGGGGTCTGCGTCGCCCTGCAGGTCGTCTTCGAGGCCTCCGAGGAGTCGCCTGGGGTGGAGGGGCTCGGGCTCATGCCAGGGGGAGTAGTGCGCTTTATGGCCCGTGACCTCAAGGTACCGCACATCGGGTGGAACGAGCTCTCTGTGGTGCGAGATCACCCCGTCCTCCAGGGCCTCGACGGTGAGGCGTTCTACTTCGTCCACTCCTACTATCCAGTGCCTGAGGATTCGGGGGACCTCATTGGCGAGACGGATTACGGGACGCGCTTCTGTTCGGCGGCAGGAAGGGAGAACCTCGTCGCCGTCCAGTTCCATCCGGAGAAGAGCAGCAGGGCAGGCCTGAAGTTGTACGAGAACTTCCTGGCGTGGGCGAAGTCTGCTTGAGTGCCTTCACCGTCTATCCCGCTATCGACCTGCGCGGCGGGCGATGCGTGCGTCTGAAGCAGGGGGACTTCGGGCGTGCCAAAGAGTACGATGCCGACCCCGTCGAGCGCGCCCGCGAGTGGGAGCGCCAGGGGGCTCAGGCGATCCACGTCGTCGACCTCGACGGCGCCGAGGAGGGTAGGCCCGTCCAACTCGGGCTCATCCGCCGTATCGCGGGATCGGTCGGCGTCCCGCTCCAGGTTGGGGGGGGCGTCCGCTCCATCGAAGACCTGCGCGCCGTGCGGGGTGCCGGCGCCCTGCGGATCGTAATGGGGACAGCGGCGGTCAAAGACAGAGACCTGCGGCTGAGGGCGGTCGGGGAGGCCGGCGCTTCGCTCGTCGTGGCCGTCGATGCCCGCGAGGGGGTCGTCGCGACGCACGGCTGGAGGAGGTCGAGCGGGGTCTCCGTCCTCGACCTCTCGAAAGAGCTGGTCGCCGATGGAGTCGCCTCCGTCCTCTACACCGATGTCGCCCGCGACGGCATGGACGCGGGGGCTGCCCTCGAAGGGACCGCGGCGGTCGCGAAGATAATCCCCACCCTCGCCAGCGGCGGAGTCCGGGGGACCTGGGACGTAGCCGCGCTGTCGAGGACTCCAGGCGTTGCCGGCGTCGTGGTCGGCACCGCGCTCTACGAAGGCAAGGTCACCCTCCGAGAGTTGCTCGCAACAGTCCTGGCCTCCGACAGCGCCGAGCAAGAGGCTTGAACCGCCCCCACGTTCAATAATCGATGCTTGACGTTCTGGGTTCGCCTTGTTCGTATTTGGCGGATTGGATCGCACGCCACGAGAATTTGGAGAGGGCTTCCTCTGTGGGCCCCCTCAGGTCTGGGTCAGCCTCGGCGATGGCTTCCCTGGCCACCTCCACCGCGGCGTTGATCGCGGCGTTTATCTCGTAGGCCCGCGCGGCCTGGTACTTGATCCGCAACCCGCGCGGGGTCGCCTGCCCTACCGCGTAGGCGATCTCATACTCCTCCGTACGGCTCTCGTGGTCGCCGACGCGCCTGACGGTGCAACTCAACTCCGGCATGCACGCATCCTACCATCTGCGTGGCCGCGCGCTTTGCGGTCTGGCTCGCATCGACCGGCCCGACCCGATTGGGGTAGACTAAGACTGGAGGGCCGTGAACAACTTCTTCGAAACCAGCAAAAAGAAGTCGAAGGTGCGCCGGCTCGGGCGCCCGCTACGGAGAGGACTACGTGCCCTCTTCAACCTCGCCCTGATCCTCGGTGTGTCCACCGCGGTGATTATCGCCTGCCTCTATCTGTTCGTCCTCAGGGAGTACGAGGACGACCTCGACAGGACCTACCCGGCGCTTGCCGAGAACTCCTACGCCTACGACGTGGATGGGAACATGATAGGCGAGATCCCCGTCCCCGAGAGCCGCGAGACCGTTGGTTTCGAGGGTCTCGGCGAGCATCTCCCCGAGGCCGTCGTCGCCGTCGAGGACCGGCGCTTTTACGGCCACTTCGGTGTCGACTTCGAGGGGCTCGCGCGTGCGGCCTGGACGGACCTGAGATCCTGGGAGGTGCAGGAGGGCGGCTCGACGATCACGGAGCAACTCATGAAGAACCTCTACGTTCCCGAGGACGAGCGCCTCGACATCACGTTTCGCAGACGCTTCGTCCAGTCCGCGCTCGCGTTCACCTACGAGCAAAAGCACACCAAGAACGAGGTCCTGACCGCCTACTTGAACACCGTGTACCTCGGGGACGGCGCCTACGGCGCTGAGGAGGCGGCGCAACGCTATTTCGGAAAGAGCGCCCGGGATCTCGACCTCTCGGAGGCGGCGACGCTCGCCGGTCTTCTCCACGCCCCTTCGGCTTACACGACCCTGGAAGGCGAGGTTTACGTGGAGCCGGTCCGCGAGCGCCGCGACAGGGTACTGATGCTTATGCAGGAACAGGGCATGATCTCTGCGCAGGAGCGCGAGGAAGCCGAGGCGGCGCCACTGGAGTTCGCGCCTGACCCGCCGCCAGAAGACCCGGCGTACACGCCTTTCCTCGAGAAGGTCGGGCGGGAGGTCGAGGAGAAGCTCGGGCCACGGGCCCTACAAGTCGGGGGCTTGAGGATTCACACGACCATGGACCCGGACTTCCAGCACGCGGCCGTCGAGACCTCAGATGAAGTGCTGTTCGAGTCGACCGACCCTTCTGCCGCCGTCGTGACGATAGAGCCTCAGAGTGGCGCCATACGCGCCCTTGCGGGACAGGAGGGGGACTTCAACCTTGCGCTCGACGCCAGACGTCAGCCTGGCAGCTCCTTCAAGCCTATCGTGCTCGCAGCTGCCCTCGAGCAAGACATCTCCCCCGAGAGCACCTACATATCCCAGGATCTGGCCTTCGACTTCGAGGACGAGCACTACGAGATACACAACTACGACTACATAGAGCGGGGAGAGATCTCCGTGTCCGACGCCATGGCGGAGTCGGACAACACGGTCTTCGTACAGCTCGCCGACGACGTTGGATTGGACAACGTCGTCGAGACCGCCGAAGACCTCGGCATCACCACGCCCGTCGACCCTTACCCTTCGACCGCGATAGGCGGCCTGGGTTCGGGTGTCAGTCCGCTCGACATGGCCTCTGCCTACTCGACTTTCGCCGGTGGCGGCATCCACCGCGAGCCTTACTCCATCGAGAGTATCGATAGGAACAGCTACGGCGAGGTCGAGACCGTCTACGACCACCAGATCGTCGGGCGGCGCGTGCTTACGGGCAACGAGGCGGCGGTCGCGACCCAGGTCCTCAGGGGCGTTGTTGAGGACGGGACGGCGTCGATGTTCCACGACCTGGACGAGGAGATAGGACATCCCTCAGCGGGCAAGACGGGCACCACGGATAACTTCGCCGATGCCTGGTACGTCGGCTACACGCCCCAACTTTGCACCTCCGTGTGGGTCGGCTATGCTGACGGCCGGCGCTCCCTCGTCGGCGTCCACGGCATGCAGGAGCCTAACGGAGAGACGCTGCCCATGGACATCTGGTCCGCTTATATGGCCACGGCTACGGCCGGGGACCTAGCGCTCGATTTCCCCGAGGCCGACACGGGCGGTCTGTACCTCCTCGAAGCCGGCTCTCCGAGCGGCTACTGAAAGCGGGTTTTGGAATGGTTGCCTTTCCAAAACCCGCTCTAGTCTAGAATAGCTCTATGGACTTGCAGAGGTTATATGCTGGATCTTTCATAGACTGGGAGGTGGTCGTCGCCTCCTGGAACAAGCGCACCGTACCCTCGCGGCTGCTGCTCTTCGCCGCCCGCCGCTATCTGGAAGAACGGGCTGGTAGCGTCGATTCTGGGCGCGTCGAGATGCTGGCGTCCGCTCCGCTTCCGGAGGAGATCAAAGACGCCTTCGCCTCACCGCCTGAACCCGAATCACCCGCATCGCGCCTCTGGGGCGAGTTCGTCGATGCCGCCGTCGCCACCGAGCTGGAGATGGTCTCATACGGCGAACGACCGCCGCTGTTGCACGAGCTGCGGGCCGGCCTCGAACAGGCCGCAGGGGAGGCTGGACCCCTCACCGAGATGGGAAGATGGTTCCTCGCCAGGCGCGACGCCCTTCCGGGAACCGATCTTCCCGACGATCCTCGATATCTGCCGATTTGAGGCTTCAGGCTACTGGCATCGGGTCCATCCTGCGCGTCTGATCTCGATGGCCACAACCAGCTCTGCAGCCGCGGAGTGGGGCCCGTGAGCTGGTGAGGTCCTCGGTCCCAGAGCTTCGCGTGGAACTTTCTAGCTGAAACCTGATGCCTGAAGCCTGTTGCTTGATATACAATCATCGTCATCGGGCTCCGTGTGGGGCGGGCCAACTAGGGAGAGGGGTTAGGAAGATGGAATCGATACCCAGTGCGAGCTACAGCCTCACCTTGAGGGTCGAGTTTCCGCACGAGGCGGGAGCGCTTGGCAAGATCCTGACGACCATAGGTGACGCTGACGGCATGGTCGGCGCTGTCGATATCGTGCGGATGCGCGCGGACAGGACCGTCCGCGACATCACCGTCAACGCCCGTGACTCGGAGCATGGCCACCAGGTGGTCAAGGTCGTCGAGGACCTGCCCCAGGTCAAGGTCATCAACGTCTCCGACAGGACGTTCCTCATGCACCTTGGGGGCAAGATCGAGGTCCGCTCCAAGCTTCAGATCCGCACCCGCGACGATCTTTCCATGGTCTATACGCCGGGTGTGGCGCGTGTCTGCAGGGCGATAGCCAGTGACCCTGAGAGGGCCTTCAACCTTACCATCAAGCGCAATACGGTCGCTGTCGTCTCTGACGGCACGGCCGTCCTCGGCCTCGGGGACATTGGGCCGCGAGCCGCGATGCCCGTTATGGAGGGCAAGGCGGCGCTCTTCAAGCAGTTTGCGAACGTCGATGCGTTTCCGATCTGCCTCGACACGAAGGATACGGACGCGATAGTCGAGACCGTCAAGAATCTGGCCCCCGCTTTCGGCGGCATAAATCTCGAGGACATCTCGGCCCCGCGGTGCTTCGAAGTCGAGGAGCGCCTGAAGAAGGATCTCGACATACCCGTCTTCCACGACGACCAGCACGGCACGGCCGTCGTTGTGCTTGCGGCCCTGATCAACTCCCTCAAGATCGTGGGCAAGGAGGTGGAGGGCCTCCGTATAGTAGTAAACGGCGTCGGCGCCTCGGGGGTGGCTTGCGCCAAGATCATCATGGCGGCTGGCGCGAAGAACATCGTCGGCTGCGACTCGAAGGGCATCGTCCACGAGGGGCGCGAGGACCTCAACGAGTCCAAGCGGTGGTTCGCCGAGAACACCAACCCCGAAGGAAGGACCGGCGACCTCTCTGACGCCGTCTCGGGGGCCGACCTCTTCCTCGGCCTCTCCGTGCCAGACGTCCTCACCGTCGAGCACGTCGAGAGCATGAACCCCGACCCGATCATCTTCGCCATGGCCAACCCCGACCCCGAAATAAGGCCGGAGGTCGCGATGGGGAAGGCGAGGATCATCGCCACGGGACGCAGCGACTACCCGAACCAGATCAACAACGTCCTCTGCTTCCCCGGCATCTTCAGGGGCGCCCTCGACGTCAGGGCCAGCGAGATAGACGAGCCGATGAAGCTCTCCGCCGCCGAGGCGATAGCAGGCGTGATCCCTGGCGAAGACCTCTCGGAGGACTACATCATCCCCTCCGTCTTCGACGAGCGGGTCGCACCCGCCGTCGCTGAAGCGGTCGCCGAGAGGGCCAGGGAGACGGGCACGGCAAGGCGCGTCCAGGAGCGCGCTGAGACCGGCCTGACGGTGACGAGCTTCTAGAGCGGTTCTTGGAAGGTCGACCTTCCAAGAACCGCGGCCACAGGATTGCCCAACAAACAGAGCTGGACCAGAGGGTGACGTGTATCACCTTGATGGTCCGACCGATCCGAAAACGACTTTGGCGGCGACGCGTCTGGACTTCTCTTGGTTGCGCCATAGAATCTGGGTATGAGGAAGGTGTGCCAGATCTTCGTTTGCGCCACGCCGGGCGAGGGACGCTGCGGCGGGAAGGGGGGAGGCGAACTGCTCGCGGCTTTCAGAGACGAGGTAGAACTGCGTGGCATACCGTCGTCTACCGTGCTCCGCAATGTTTGCACCCGCCGCCATGAGGAAGGTCCTGTCGTCTTCGTCTACCCCGACGACGTCTGGTACACCCGCGTAACATCAGAAGACGTGCCCGAAATAGTCGAGCGCCATCTGGCGCCGATGCGGGTCGAGACGTAGATCAGCGAGTCAGCAAGTCAGCACGCTCCGGCTTCGCCTCCGCTTGTCAGCAATTCAGCCAGTCAGCTTAGTACGGATGTGCGCCTCGCGCTTTCGCACGAGAGATTCGCTCGTCATGCCCGGTCGGTTGCCGAGTGACGCGCCATTCCTGGAAGCAGCTGAAATGCTGACGAGCCGCCGTAGGCGGCGTGCTGAAGCGCTGACTAGCTGACTGGCTGATGCCCAAACCCCAGCCGCCCGAGCGTTCGCTCCATCGCCCAGTCAGCGCCTGTGAGTATCCTGTCGCGCCTGCTCTTCATGTAGTAGAGGAGGACGCTTCTGTAGAGCGCCTGTGCCGCGGGACCTCGCAGCCTGAGGCCGACGGCGTCGGCCACGGCGCTCTCGGGACCGAGGCTCACCACATAGCCCCGGTCGAAGAAGCGGAAAGGCGGCCTGCCGCGCTTGCTCCGTGCGCCACGAAGGCGGCGCTTTAGGTCGCGTGCGACCCACGGTCCCTGCTGCACGGCGACGGAGGCGGTAGGGGGCAGGGGACCGTGGCGCGGGTCGGTGTACACTCCGGCGTCACCGAGAACGTAGACCTCGGGATGATCCGGCAGGGTGAGGTGCTCGTCCACGTGCACGCGGCCTGTGGCGTCGTGCTCCCCTGGCAGCCCCCGCACCAGTGGCGGAGCCTCGACACCCGCCGTCCACACCCTGGTAGCTGCCTCCGGCCAGTCTTCGCCGGCGAGGATACCCTCGGCGCTCGCCTTCTCTACGGGGGAGTTCAGGCGTACCTCGACGCCGAGGCTAGAGAGCGTCTTCCTTGCGACCTTATCGAAGTAGGGATCGAGCCAGTCCATCAGGCGGTGCGTACCCTCGATCAGCACCACCCGCGGTTCTTCCGACGGTGTGCGGTGGGATCGCTTCCCGAGATAGTCGAAGAGGGCGGCCACCTCGGCCGCCACCTCCACGCCGGTCGCCCCACCGCCGACGATGGCCACGGTCAGGATGCCGGGTGGTGGCGGCGGCCCGGGGCTTGTGGCGCGGCGCCAGGCCTCGCCGAGGGCGCCGCGCAGGCGTAGCGCATCATCCAGGGTCCAGAAGGGCAGGAAGTAATCCTGTAGTCGCGGGCCCGGCTCGGCCTCGACACTGCCAGGGCTCAGGACCAGATACTCGTAGCCAACGAGGCCTTCCCGGGTTTCCAGCGTCTTGTGGGCGAAGTCTATGCCCGAGACTTCCGAGCGCAGGAATTCGCAGGCGCCGGCGCACAGGGGTGCGATGGGTGAGGTTATGCTCTTCGGATGCACGCGGCCCACCGCGACCTCGTGGATCAGGGGCGCGAAAGTGTACTCTTCCCTGCGGTCGATAAGCAGGGTCTCGCCTGGCCTTCGCAGGACCGGAGGTAGGTGCCTGAGCAGAGATGCTCCGGCGAACCCGGCGCCGAGGACGACCACGCTCGCGCTACGGGCCATCCGCGACAGCGTCCTTCCGGCACATCACTCTATCCTTGGCCACGCCCGACATCATCAGGGAGTATATCGGTCGTGGCGCCTCCTCTCGGCGAGATGCTTTACAAAACGCGCGCCCGAACGTAGACTGCACGGACCGCCAGCGGAAGGGGCGCCGGCGGCCTAAGGGGTGTCAGGAAAACGGGGAACGACCCCTCCGGGGGCTAGAAAGGGACCGTCTTGGTGATGAAGGAGGGAATGGGT
>JBPCIR010000096.1:0-6404 GCA_051006095.1 Rubrobacter sp.
CTCTCCGACGAGGGCCCCACCGAAATCGTCACCAAACTGTGGGGCGACGACAAGCTACGCGGCGAGGTCGAGGCCGTGGCTGGGGCCGTCAGTCAGGGCAGCAGACGGATAAGGGGCGAGAAGGTCCGCGTACACGGCGGCAGGGGCGGTCGCCTGCTGTTCCTCGTCCTGGTAGCGGCCTTATGCTTTCTGTTCCTGCACCCGAGGACGGGACCCAGGGCGCGCAAGTTCGCCACTGATACCTACGGGTCTCTGACCTCAGGAGAATAAGAGCGGGACGAAAGCCAGGCGAAGAGTGCCGGGGTTAGTGACCTGGGACGCCAAGCGTCGGGTACAGGCGCTCGATCTCATGGTCGAAGGCGCGTTCCCCAGCCCTCCCTCCCGCGGATGAGGCGAAAGAAGTGCGGAGCGCGTGGAGTCCGGTTTCGACCTCCGCCCAGGCTCGTTCCGCGCGGTTGGCGGCGCTCTCGCTCGGAATCCCTGCCCTCTCTAACCGGTCGGCTTTCTCCCGCAGCCGCTCAGCCCGCTCGAAGAGGGCGGCGTGCTCGCTGGCGTACTCCAGGATGGCTGACGCCGCCAGGGGAACCAAAGTCAAGTCCGGCGCCGGCTCCCTTTTTCGACGGCCGAAGAGCCGGCCGAGCGCGCGCCTGGCAACGCGAGGGAAAGAACGTAGCCTGATCGTACTCAAGCGAGGTAGACTGCTCTCACTCATGATGCACATGATAAACCGCCTGGCGCCAACTGTTGTGATTTTGCTCTCGATGTTCTTGCTCGCAGGATGCTCGGGTATCTTCGGAGAGAGCCCTCGCGAACAGGCCGACGAGGCTATCAGCAGCGCGAACAAGTCGATCTCCGAGCACAACGAGCTCTTCGACGAGGCCCGCGCGACCTACGCCGACGTCAAGGAGAAGATCGATTCAGGGGACGACCCCTCTAAAGAGAAGGACAACATCGCCGAGGCCAAGAACACACTCGAGAGGGCGCGCAACGATCTGCAGGACGCCAGAGAATCGCTTGAGGTCGTCGACGACCTCGACGTCGACCCCTCCGTGAAAGAGTACGCCAGTCTGCTCTCGGAGGCGATGGACGCCCAACTCGCCGCCGAGGCCAAAGAGATACAGTTCTACGGCATCCTGGAAGGAGATCCCGCCCTCCAGGACGACCGCGAGAAGGCTCTGGATCTGCTCTCCGAAGTCGGGGCCGGCTACAAAGAAGCCGAAAGAACGTACAGTGAAGCCCAGAATCTCGCCGACGAGCATCCCCAGCTTATAGAGGGAGCGCCGAAGAGCCAATAGCATTTCAGCTCGTCAGCACTTCAGCTTTCGACTGTTCGCGCTTGACGGGCGACTCGGAAGGCACAATATCAAGCGCGGTCTTGCCTACACGATTACCAGGCTGAAGTGCTGAGAGCCGCCATAGGCGGAGTGCTGAAATGCTGAAAAGCCGCCCGGCGAAGCCGGCGGCGTGCTATTTCTGGCAGGCCGGGCAGGAATGGGTTCCGCGGCCGGCGACGCGGGACTTTATGATCTCCGTGCCGCACCTCGGGCACGGCTCGCCGGCCCGAGTGAAGACTTTGAGCTGATGCTGGAACTTGCCTGTCTCCCCGAAGGCGTCGTGGTAGGAGTCGAAGGTGGTCCCGCGCTGCTCGATGGCACGGCGCAGGATGTCGCGGGTCGCGGCGTGGATCTTCTGTATCTCCTCAGCGGTTAGGGTGCTGGCTTTGCGCGTGGGGTGGACACCGGCGGAGAAGAGGACTTCGTCCACGTAGATGTTGCCGAGGCCAGCCACTACAGACTGGTCGAGAAGTAGACCCTTCACGCCCGCCTTGCGGCTGAGGGCTGAGGCCAGGTACTCGACCGTGAAATCGTCGTAGAGAGGGTCTGGCCCGAGGCGTGAGATCAGGGGGTGTCTATCTACTTCTCCCTGCTCGTAGAGGTCGAAGTATCCGAGCCACAGCCGCGTGAAAGCGAGCACCAGGGATCCCTCTTCGCCCTCGAACTCGAGAACCGCGGTGTTCATCCTATCCGGCTCCCTCCACTCTGGCAGGCGCAGTACCCTTCCCGAGATGACCAGATGCACGAGCCCTATGACCTCCCCGAAGTCGAGGACGATGATCTTGCCCCGGTGCCCCGTCCCGCGCAGCGTCCTTCCGACGAGCCGCCTGCCGAACTCTTCGGGCTCTACGTTGGTCACGTCGGGCCTGAAGACTGCGGCCCGGAGTAGCTTGCTTCCTACCGCAAGCGCGGCCACGTCCTCCGAGATAACCGTGACCTCGGGCAACTCGGGCATCTACGATCCCTCCAGAAAGTTCTCGACGTAGCCTGCGACACCGTCCTCGTCCACACCAGGCACGACTACGTCCGCGGCCTCGCGGACCTCGCCGGTCATCCCCCCGACCGCGACCCCGTGCCCGGCGAAGCGGAGCATGTCTATGTCGTTGTCCGCGTCGCCGAAGGCGAGGACACGCTCGCGCTCTATCCCCCATCGGTCGCACAGGAACCCGAGGGCCGACGCCTTCGTCCCTTCCAGGCTACCGACCTCGACGTAGTGCGGCAGGCTGCGCGTAACGAAGAGCCGCCCGGCGAAGGCCGTCTGCGCCTCCTCGAGCCAGCCCTTTATATCGTCGGGGCGGTCAACGATCACGAGCTTGGTCGGTTCTGCCCCGCCGTCCCTGAGCCAATCCGCCGGTGAGTCAACGACGGAGACGCCAGGCTCGGCGTAGCGCCGCAGGTGCTCGAGCGCCGCTGGTGTGTCTGGCGAGGTGACGATGCCACCGTCGAGGAAGACACGGGCGTGCAGATCCCGCCCCGCCGCCCACTCCAGAACTTCCGTGCCCAAACTCCTCGGCAGTGTGCGGTGAAGCAGCGTCTCCCCGTTCATCCTTCTTACCATCGAACCGCCGTAGCAGATCACGGGGTCCTGGTCGGAGAAGCCAAGCCTCCCTGCGTACTCTCTGGCGTCCTCGAACCGCCTCCCCGTCGCCACGACGAGCCGCATCCCCCGGTCCCTGAGACGCTGCAGGGCGGCAACGGTAGCTCTTGTGATCCTCAGGTTCCGCCGCAACACGGTCCCATCGAGATCGAAGGCGCCGAGATCGAAGGCCAGTCCGTTCTTCGTGCTGCTGTGTTTCGCGCCCAAGAGTAACCTTCCAGATGTCGTAGAGCCGAAGGGGTTCGGGTCCCTGATCTCCGCCTTTCAAAGACGTTGAGGTAGTTTGTAGCACCTTTGGTAGCAGGTTTCAGGCAGCAAGTATCGGAATTCTTCTGCTCCGTTGGGTGCTGTGCTCGCGCCTGCTGACTACTTGTGTTATACGCAAGGGCTACATGACTCATGATCCATCCACCGATGCTTCCTCCTCCGTGAACACGGGAGATGGGCTGCGACGTGTAACCTTCCTCGGCACCGGCGACCCCCTCAACGGCGAGAGGGCGCAGTCTAGCCTGGCGCTACCGCTTGCTGGTGACGAGACGATGCTGATCGACGCCTCTAGCGGCACGGTATTACTCGGCTGCCTGGAGGCCGCCGGTATTCCGCCCGAGAGCGTGCGCCACCTGTTGCTGAGTCACCGCCACTTCGACCACGTCGGCGGGGTCGCGCCCCTGATCGCCTCCCTGGCTGCCCTCCCCGAGGCCTCGCTTCTCGTTCACGCCGCGCCCGATACGCTGCGTGCGGTGCGGGACCTCCTCGGCTTGACGCTTCCCGGCTCTGAGGGCTGGTTGGGCAAGCGCCTCGGCTGGCGCGAGCTGGTCCCCGGTAAGCCGACCGAGGTAGGAGGGGCTGAGGTTACGCCCTTCTCGCTGGACCACGGCCTGGAGTGTATGGGCTTCCGGGTCGCCCAGGCTGGTGCCGTCGCGGTCTTCACCTCAGACACCCGTCCGACTCAGGAAATAGTCGAAAACGCGAAGGGGGCTGATCTTCTCGCCCACGACACATACGGTCCACACAGCGTCGCGGAGCAGGCTCACGCTATGGGACATTCGACCGCTATCGAGGCTGGCGAGGCGGCCCGCGCAGCCGGCGTACGGCGGCTCGTTCTCAACCACCTGCGCTCTAGCCAGTTCGTCGATCCAGGGGAGTTGAAGGCCGAGGCCGAAGCCGCGTTCGGAGGACCCGTGACCGTTGCGGAAGACCTCGACACGATAGAGTTCTGAAAGCGGGATGAGGAAGGCTTGAGCCTTCCTCATCCCGCGCATGTCAGCAAGTCAGCACGCCGCCTGCGGCGGCTCTCAGCACCTCAGCAAGTCCCCGCCAGAGAGAGGCTCCATTATGCCGCCCCAGGCTCCGTGGTAGACGATGCGCGGCGCTATCCTCCGCAGGGAGCAAAACGAACGCAAGCCGCTCCCCAGCAAAGCTGAAATGCTCATAGGGTATTCTCCGCTTGATCCAGTTGTCGGGAATCGTTCCAACCAAAGCAGCGAGTATTTCTCATCCGCAGGGTATCTTATGTGATCGTTACCCTCAAACCGGAGCGGTGCATCACCCTGCCGGTGATGCTATATAGTGGGGTCTGAGGAAAAGGAGGATGCGTACAGCTAATGGCCCACCCGCCCACCGCCACCGTCACCTTCCTCTTTACCGACATAGAAGGTTCCACAAAGCTGTGGGAGAAGAATCCCACTGGCATGCTCGCTGCGCTCACCCGTCACGACACGATCCTCAGGGAGGCTATAGAAGGGCACGGTGGTTTCGTCTTCAAGACGGTGGGTGACGCCTTCTGCGCGGCCTTCCCTACAGCCCTCGGTGCCCTGGAGGCAGCGCTCGCTGCCCAGAGGGCTCTCTTCTCGGAGGCGTGGGGGGAGGAGATTGTTGCCTTGCGGGCGCGGATGGCGCTGCACACGGGGGCCACCCATGAACGAGACGGGGACTACTTCGGCCCTCCGGTAAACCGGGTGGCGAGGCTGCTCTATGCCGGCCACGGCGGGCAGGTACTCCTCTCTTCCTCCACCCAGGAGTTGGTGCGCGATCACTTACCTGCTGACACTCGTTTGAGAGACTTTGGGGAAAGACACCTCAAAGACCTCGCAAGGGCCGAGAGGGTCTACCAGCTTACGGCTCCGGATCTGCCATCGGAGTTCCCTCCCCTGAGGACGCTCGAGTCTTACTCCAACAACCTGCCCCTGCAGGCCACGCCGCTCATCGGGCGCGAGCGTGAGGTCGAGGCGGTGTGCGCACGGTTGCGCAGCCCCGAGACGAGGCTCTTGACTCTGGTCGGTCCTGGAGGCACGGGGAAGACCCGCGTGGGACTGCAGGCCGCTGCAGAGCTTGTTGACGATTTCGAGGACGGCGTCTACTTCGTGCCGATCGCCGCCACTACGGATTCCGAACTGGTAGCCCCTGCAATCGCGCGGGTACTGGAACTGAGTGAGGGCGGCGCCCAGCCGCCGGAGGAGTTGCTGCAGGGCTACCTGCGCGAGAGGCAGACGCTCCTCTTGCTCGACAACCTGGAGCAGGTCATAGAGTCGGCGCCGGTTCTGGACGGCCTACTCTCGGCCGCCCCCAAGCTGAAGATCGTGGCCACCAGCCGCACCCCGCTCGGGCTCTATGGCGAACAGGAGTTCCCCGTCCCGCCCCTCTCGTTGCCAGACCCCGAATCCCTACCTCCCCTGGAGAACCTCGCCAACTACGAGGCAATCGGGCTCTTTTTGGAGCGGGCGCGGGCAGTCAGACCGGACTTCTCCCTGACACAGGAGAATGCCCCTGCGGTGGTGGAGATCTGCGAGAGGCTGGACGGGCTGCCCCTGGCCATAGAGCTCGCCGCAGCGAGGATAAAGCTGCTACCTCCGCGGGTGCTGCTAGAGAGGCTAGGCAACCGGCTCAAACTCCTCACCGGCGGCGCGCGAAACCTGCCAGAGAGGCAAAGGACCCTCAGGAACGCTATCGAGTGGAGTTACGGGCTGCTTGAGGCGGGCGAGAAGATGCTCTTTGGGAGGCTTGGAGTCTTCTCCGGCGGGGCTACTCTCGAGGCCATGGAGGCGGTGTGCGATGCGTGGGGTGACCTCCCCGTGGACGTATTCGATGGAGCCTCCTCGCTATTGGACAAGAGCCTACTGCGGCAGGAGGAAGTGGCAGGGAGCGAACCACGCTTCGTGATGCTCGAGACCATCCACGAGTTCGCGAACGAAAAGCTCAAGGAGAGCGGTGAATCAGAGGAATCAAGGAGGCTACACGCAGAGTATTTCCTGGCCTTGAGTGAAGAAGCCGAGCCAGGGTTGAATGGACCGGAGCAAGAGATGTGGCTCGAACGACTCGAGCCCGAGCACAACAACATGAGGGCGGCGCTCTCTTGGGCGATCGAGCGAGAAGAAGGAGAATTAGGGCTGCGGCTTGCAGGTGCCTTGTGGCGGTTCTGGTGGATGGAAGGCTACTTCGACGAGGGCAGGAGGTGGCTTGAGGAGATACTGGCC
>JBPCIR010000097.1:0-6398 GCA_051006095.1 Rubrobacter sp.
GATCGAGAACGTCTTCTCGGGTTCTTACGTGCCGCGCAACATCGCCCTCTTCGCCCTCGCGTACGCCCTGATCACACTCTACGGCATGGCTTTCTTCGGCAAGGAGACCTGGCTGCGCCGCGGAGAGGCGTTCTCGGTGTTCTTCGGCTTGCTCGGCAGGTTCGCGCCCACTGAGGTTAGGGTGAAAGACCCTGATGTTTGCCAGGACTGCGATGGTTGTGACTACGATGCTGGTGGAGGGTGCGTGAACTGTTACGAGTGCTTCGCCCACGCCGCGCCCGACGAACGCGAACTGAACCTGCGTCCTCCCGCGGTGGGTCTCGGACTGCCCGAGAAGGTGCCCCCTGGCGGGGTCGCCTTCGTCATCCTGGTGCTGGCTGGCGTTACTTTCGATGGTCTGCTCGAGACCTCGCTGTGGCTCGAGATCTTACGTCTGACCCCGGTGACGCAGACGCTCGGGGTGATACTGCTTCCTTTACTGTTCCTCGGCATCTATCTCGGCTTTGTGGAGCTCAGCCGAATCCTCGGTGGGGGCGTAGGTTTCGGACGGCTTGCGGGTGCGTACGCTTTCTCGCTCGTACCCATCGCGATCGCCTACCAGATGGCCCACTACTACACGTATTTGCTCATCCAGGGGCAGATGATGATCTCCCTCGTGTCCGACCCCCTCGGATGGGGCTGGAACCTCTTGGGCACCGCTGATTTCGAGCCCCGTTACGGCATCGTCGGGGCAGGGTTCGTCTGGTACTCGCAGGTCGCCCTCATCGTGGCCGGGCATGTGATCGCCGTCTATCTCGCCCATTCGATCTCGCTGCGCCTCCTGCGCGACCCGGTACGCGCTTTCAGGGGCCAACTGCCGATGCTCGTGTTGATGGTCCTCTACACGATGACCAGCCTCTGGATCTTGGCCCAACCCATCGTCGAGTAAGCCGTCCGCGGCTGGAGATTTCTCGGGGTTCGTCAATGAGAGGGCGCCGAGCCGGGGGACTCCGGGCGCTACGACCTCGCTGGCGGCTACCCCAGGCTCACCGACGGCTTCATGCGCTACCTCTCCTGGTGACGTAAGGACGCCTGAACGCCCTACAGACCTTCCGGATTGCTGATGTTATTATTGCTACTATCAAGAGATGGTAGAGCGGAAACCGAAGGCCAGGGTAGGGTTGGGACCAAAGGGTATCCTCAGCGAGGAGCCTCTCCGGGTGAAGTTGCTCGGCGACTTCACGGTTCGGGTGGGATGCCGAACCATAGATCACGGCGAGTGGCGGCTCAGGAAGGCCGCTGCCCTGATCAAGCTGCTTGCGCTTGCGCCAGACCATCGTCTCCACCGCGAGCAGGTAATGGACAGGCTCTGGCCACAGCTTGAAAAACGGGCTGCCTCCAACAACCTGCGCAGGACTCTCCACGCTACTCGCCAGGCTCTTGACCCGGCCGAAAGCCTCCGCTACCTGGCATCCGAGGAGGGGTGGCTCGTGCTATGTCCCGAAGGGGCGCTGTGGGTGGATGTAGATTCCTTCGAAGAGGCTGCGGTGACGGCCCGTCGCGAACGCGAGCCCGCAGCCTACCGGTCGGCACTCGATCTGTATGCAGGGGAGCTATTGCCCGAAGACCGCTACGAGGAGTGGTCGGAAGAGTGCCGTCAGGAACTGCAGCGGCTGAACCTGGCGCTCCTGGTGGAACTCGCGGACATCTACGAGGCGCGCGGTGAGTACGGACCGGCCATCGAGGCAATGTCGTCGGTCACGGCGGAGGAGCCTTCGCGCGAGGAAGCGCACGCCGGCCTGATGCGCCTCTACGCGCTCTCGGGAAGGCAGTTCGAGGCCCTCAAGCAGTACGAGCTACTCGACGAAGCACTCGCCCGGGAACTCGGGGCGGAGCCGAACGCTTCGAGCCGCACGCTCAGGAAGGAGATAGCGAGGGGGACGCTCTCACCACCGGCGGGTGGAGCGAGACCCGAAGACGACATAGCGGCGGCTGTGTCGGGCGTCGGGAAGCACAACCTGCCAGCCCCGAGAACCAGCTTTGTGGGGCGACACAAAGAGGTGGTCGAGGTCAAGCGCGCCCTTGCCATGACGCGGCTCCTGACACTTACGGGTGCGGGCGGTTCGGGTAAGACGCGGCTGGCGCTGGAGGTGGCCAGGGACCTCGTGCGGGCGTACCAGGATGGGGTGTGGATGGTAGAACTGGCGCCGCTCTCGGAGGGCGGACTGGTCCCGAAGGCGGTCGCCGAAGCCCTCGGCATGCCGGAGCAGCCGGGACGCCCGATCACCGCCACCCTCGTTCAGTCCATGAGCGACAAAGAGCAGTTGCTGGTAGTAGACAACTGCGAACATCTCGTGGAGGTTACGGCCAGGTTGGTAGACGTACTCCTCGATGCGTGCCCGCGCTTGCGCGTCCTCGCCACCAGCCGGTCGCCTCTGGGTGTAGCGGGCGAGCTCAACTGGCTGGTGCCCTCCCTTTCGGTGCCGGGCGACCAACCTTCCACCGTCGAGGAGATGGAGGGCTATGAGTCCACACGGCTGTTCGCGGCACGCGCTTCGTACAGGCAGCGGGACTTCTCGGTAACGCCCGAAAACGCGAGGGCCGTGGCGACCATCTGCCGGGGACTCGACGGTATGCCACTGGCCATAGAGCTCGCCGCCGCGAGGGTTGGTCCGTTGTCGGTGGGGCAGATAGCGCGGAGGCTGGACGATTCCCTGATATTGCTGACGGGCGGTGGCAGGACGGCGGTGCCGAGGCATCGGACGCTCAGGGGAACGCTCGACTGGAGCCACGAGTTGCTCTCGGCGGACGAGAAGAAGCTCTTCGGGAGGCTTTCGGTGTTCATGGGCGGATGGACGCTGGAGGCAGCCGAGGCGGTGGGTGCGGGAGGGAGCGTCGAGGAGGAGGTCTTGGATCTTCTCTCCGGGCTCGTAGAGAAGTCGCTGGTCGTGGTCAAGGGGAGTGATGAAGGAGGTGTGCGCTACAGGCTGCTGGAGCCGGTCAGGCAGTACGCGCTAGAGAAGCTCGAGGAAAGCGGGGAGGCCGAGGCCGCAAGGCGCGCCCACGCAGCGCACTTCCTGGCCCTGGCCGAGGAGGCCGAACCAGAACTGCTCGAAGCCGGACAGGGAGGGTGGCTCCGGCGGCTGCGGACCGAGCTCGGGAACCTGCGGGGGGCGATCTCGTGGTCTCTGAAACCCGGCAACGAAGATGGAGAACCCGCGGAGCTGCGGCTGCGGCTCGCGGCCGCGTTGTGGCGGTTCTGGGCCGTGGAGGGTTTCGAGGAGGACAGACAGTGGCTCGAGGCGACACTGGAGAGAGACCCCGGAGGGTATCCCGCCGGCCGGGCCAAGGCGCTGGCGGGGCTTGGCTGGATCCTCCTCTACCAGAGAGACTATGGGCGAGCGATAACTGTCCTCGAGGAGGCTATCGCCCTCTACAAAGGGCTCGGGGACGAATCTGGCGCCGCGTTCGCGCTTGGCAACCTCGGTTACGCATTTTTGCGCGGTGGCTACCGCGAGCGAGTGCCGGCCTCCGTCGAAGAGGCCGAGGCGTTGATGCAGGGCGACCTGGACGGCCATGCCCGCGCTTTCCTGCGCATGACCGTGGCTTCCGCCGCGATGGAGCAGGCCGACCTCGAGTCGGCGGTGGCGCAGCTCGAAGAGAACCTGATCCTGTGCCGCGAGCTGGACGATCTTCGGAACACCTCCATGTCGCTCTTTGTCCTGGGCATGGCCGAGCTGAAGCGGGACGACCTCGACCGGGGAGCGGCGTTGCTCGAAGAAGGCGCCAGGATAACGCGGGAGTTGGGAGATAGGTTGGCTGGCGTCTACTACGCCTGGGCGTTGGGGAAAGTTGCCGCCCTGCGAGGGGAACCTGTCCGCGCCGCGAGGCTCTGGGGAGCCGCGGAAGCCCTCCGGGAATACATGGGTATGTCCCTCTCTCGCTTCGACCTCGCTCACTCTGGCTATGAACAGGATCTGGCGAACGCCCGTTCCTCGCTCGACGAAAGGACCTGGGCTGTGGCGTGGTCCGAAGGGCGGGCCATGTCTCCCGAGCAAGCCATCGAGTACGCCCTGAGCGCGGAAGATACCTCCCTGCGAGCTGTCCCCGAACCCCACGTGGCGCCACTACCCGACCCCCTCACCCGCCGAGAGCAAGAGGTAGCGTTCCTAGTCGGGCAGGGGCTGAGCAACCGCAGGATCGCCTTAGAGCTTACCCTCTCCGAGTATACGGTTCACCACCACGTCACGAACATACTCAAGAAGCTTAACCTCACCTCCCGCGAGCAGGTCGCCTCCCGCCTTCGCAACCGGTAAGAATCCCCACGGGGTAGACGCCCCCGGCGGATCTTCGTACTTTACCGCGTAGAGCGCCCCGACCGAACCAGCATTCCCTCTCCTATCCACTATCCCCTTCGGGAAAGATAGCCACTCTATGGCCAACTCTGGTAACGGCCGTCCGCTACGGTGCATGACGTGAGAGACGCTGATAAAGAGTCGCAGTGACTCTACAGGCTTGAGCTACAGACACAGCATGAAAAGATGAGCGAGGATAGGAGTAAGAGATGCATCGTCCAGCGTTGGTGAGGTTGGTCCTTGGCACGGGGATGTTGATGGTGGTGATACTCGCGCTAACGGCCTGTGGTAGCGGATCGGCACAGGAGGCAGCGAAGGGTCGCCCCCTACCTCAGGACCAGGGAGCCCTGCGTCCCGGCGAATACCACTCGGTTAAGTTCAAGCCCCCGCTCTCCTTCAAGGTCGGTAAGGGCTGGATAAACTCAGGAGCGGAGTTGCCCGACTTTATAGAAATGGGGCAGCTGGGAGGGTTTATAAGCTTCGCCAACGTCAAGGAAGTCTACAAACCAGGTACGACAGACGTGGTTGATGCTCCCAAAGACCTGGTCGGGTGGTTACAGCACCACCCCTACCTAAAAACCTCCAAACCACAGCCGGTCACGCTAGGAGGAGTCAAGGGCGAGCAGCTCGACGTGCTCGTCGAGGACTTGCCGCAGGACTACTACGGTCTGTGTGGCGAGAGGCTTTCGGATTGCGTGGACATTGCCCCTCTAAGCAATGACGAGGCAGCCGCATACTTCAAGGAAGTCAACGAGCGTAGGGTCTTCGTTCTGGAGGACGTGAAAGGCGATACGGTAATGATTTGGTTTGCGGCGCCGCCCGACGTGTTCGACAAGTTTGCGCCAAGAGCCCAGAAGGTGGTGGAAAGCGTGAAGTGGGGAGGCTCGTAGGAGGGGCGCTCCAGGCGGGCTCTGAGGAGTATCCCCCTCTGGTGAAGGAGGACTGAAGGAGCGAGACATACCCAAATAAGACAACGGTAGTGCCGATCGGGCCGGGACTCTCAGCAGCCCGCTCCGGCGGGGCTTTCGCTTGCGAAGCGAAGCGTTTCGGGTGACCTTGTTCGCCTTTCATCAGAGTGTAGGCAAACAGGGGTGCCAACCTCACTCCGAATCTGCCAGCAGTAACCAGCGTGGGGGTCTCGGGGAAGATGGCTGCGAGAGGTTCCTGCAGGGAGAGCTACCTCAGACCGTGTCGCTGCTCATCGCCCTGCGCCTTCAGATGGCCGATCCAGGCCTGCTGTGGCTCAACCGCCCAGTGCCCTGGGGATCGGCGAGTTCGATGCGGAGAACTCGAAAGCGAGCCACGACGTGTACGCGGTGCGCTAGGAGTTCTTCACGGCTTCGTTGAGGTCTTGCAAACCCTGCTTGGCGTCGGAGAAGAGCATCATGGTCTTGTCGGTGTCGTAGAAGAGGGGGTTGTCTACGCCCGCGAAGCCCGGGCTCAGGGAGCGCTTGATAAAGATGACGTGCTCGGCGTTCTCGACGGTGAGGACGGGCATTCCGCTTATGGGACTCACTACTTCGGGGTCGTGTGCGGAAGGATTTACCACGTCGTTGGCGCCGACGATAATAGCGGCATTGGCGTCATCGAATTCGGGGTTTATGTCTTCGAGGTCGTAGAGTTTCTCGTAGGGGATACCCACCTCGGTAAGAAGTACGTTCATGTGTCCTGGCATCCTTCCGGCGACCGGGTGGATACCGAAGAGGACCTCCTTGCCTTGAGATTCGAGCGCCTCCATCAGGTCGAACATCGGGCCCTGGGCCTGGGCTACTGCGAGGCCGTAGCCGGGTACGATCACGACCTTCTCAGCCTCGTCCGTGAGGTACTCGCCTACCGCCCCCGCGCTCACGTCGTTGACGGGGCGATCCTCTTCATCTCCGCTCTTGCTCTCCGTCGCCGAGGCCGTTATGCCGGCGAAGATGATCTTCCTCAGGGGACGGCCAAGGGCGCTGCTCATCTCGCGCGTCAGGATGGTACCAGAAGCGCCGACGAGCGTGCCGCTGATGATGAGGGCGTAATTGTTGAGCACGAACCCAGAGGCCGCCGCCGCAAGCCCCGTGAAGG
>JBPCIR010000098.1:0-8802 GCA_051006095.1 Rubrobacter sp.
CGGCCCTTAGAGCGTTTCCTTAGAAAGAGCCTGCGTTTTAGGAGTTGGCCCTGATCTTGCGGTCGATCTGCTCGATTAGGGTCTCGCGGTTCTTGTTCTTCTTCTCGTACTTACGAACCTTCTCGAGCTCCTCGGTGGAGAGGCCCTCTAGCCGCTCGGAGATCTCATCTACGGTCAAATCCTCGTAGTTTGAAGTCTTCAACGCCCCGAAGACGGCGGCCTTAAGCTCGGCCTTCCTGGTCGCCTTCTCGGTCTGCCTGAGGACCTCCTCGGTCTTCTCGGTGGCTTCCTCGGCGACTCTGAGTCCTTGCCTGGCTACCTGCTCGGTGGCCTCGAGCCCCTGCTGGGTGGCCTGCTGGGTCGTCCTAAGGCCCTCCTGGAAGTAGGGGAAGGGGGAGAAGAAGTCCCTGTAGGTTCCCGTCCAGGCCCTGGTGAGCGTCCCGAAGCTCTCTTGCTGCTTGCTTATGCTCTGTGTGAAGGCCTCTGCGGTCCGGACGTTGTGCTCGGTCTGCTCGCGCACTGCCTCCACAGCATCGCCAGTCCAGCCCTGCACGAACTCTGCGTTGCGCTGCTGGAGCTGGAGCAGCCTCACGCCGCCCGCGAACCACTCCTGGGTCGCCCTGGCGCTCTCCTCCTGCAGTCTTACGAACTCCAACCCGCCTTCGGCAAGCCCCATGCTCCGGCGCTGGGCAGCAGCGAAGTTCTCGGCGAGGGCCTCGTAGGAGTCGCGCTGAACCTCCGCCATCTCGCGGACAGTACGCGTCGTATTGTCGATGTTTCTGGTGGTCTGCACCAGCATACCTCCTTGGTAGTAGATCGTCTCCGCTATGTTCTTACCACACATATACCCAGATTGCACATCTCAAAACGTCGGGCCTGTAGAGCTCGGGCACTGACCCCTTACCCACCACCCGAGAACAGGCAGCCCCTGCCTCCCCAACCAAACACGATAATGCCTGACCCGTCGCCGGGGCGGCTGTGTTCGTCCCGGCCGTTGGCGTTGTTCTCACGAACTCGCTAACTCACCTGCCCCTCGCGACGATGGTTCATCGCTTCTTTGACTTCTTCGAGGTCGTGAGAGATCTTCTCAAGGGCCCTCGCCTGATCTTCTAGGGCCTGCACCTCGTCCTCGTAACCCTTGTAGTCTGAATACCCACTTCCCTCTAGCAATAGAGGATTGATCGTCCAGGCGGTCTCATAGTGCTCTCCCTGGCGGTCCTCATAGTGGGAGGTGATGGTGATGCCTTCGGTCAAGCCCTTCTCTCTCAAGTTCCTCACCACGTTCTGGTAGGAGTCCCAGACTGCGGGGAGGTCCGTCTGCGGGGCCATGAAGTTTATGCCGTTTCGGAAGTAGGGCAGCTCGGTGACGTCGTAGCCGCTCGTACTCTGTAGGGGCGCCGAGAACTCGAACGTAATGTTCTTGGCCGTCCCATGCCCAATGTTGCGTACCACCATGTTGGTGGTGAACCTCCCTGTGTAGTCGGCGTCTACTATGATCTGCGGGCGGTCCTCGTCGTCGCGGGCCCTTCGCGCCTCCCTACCCTGATACAGAATCCCCGCGGCCACGACGAAAGTGGCGAGGGAAGACAGCACTTGTGCCAGCACCGCGATATCCATGATTGTTGCGAGTCCTTTCTCCGGTTCTGTTGGATTTCTCCTACTCACTCTAGCAGTGAAACTCAGGCCTTCGCCTCTTGGCTCCCATTCACCCGAGTGTGTGGAAGGTAGATTCTCAGGAGGCCGTATGCAACATCCTGACTAACCCTGTCCTGATAGGAGAGAAGCGCGCCGTCAAGATCGCTTGAGGACCGAGTCCCCATCACATCATGTCGACAGCGTGCATCTGGTACGTCCGGGGCCAACGCGACTCCTCCCCCAGCTCGTCAGAGCAATCTCTTCGGTGCGGCTAGAGCGTGACCTCCATCACTCCATCCGCATCTAAGCAGACGTTGAAGCGCAGTTCCGTTGTCGTAATCGGCGTTGGCCGACACGGAAGCGGTCGCGACAACAGCGCCCGCTGGCAGGGCGGAAGCTTGGTGAGTTTTCATCCGAGCACGTGGAAAGGGTGTCTTCTCAGAGGCTGGCGTGTTCTCAGAGATTGCAGGTAGCGTTGAGAGATCTCTCGAGCTCCGACGTTTACGATGGGAGCGTCGAGGGGCATCATGGATCAGTAGAACATTCGAACTTCGAGAGGAGCTGGAAACGACGATGAGCGTAACAGAGGAGTTGCTCCAGAACAACGCGGCCTACGCCGAGTCTTTCGAGAAGGGAGATCTGCCGCTTCCCCCTGCCAGGGGTGTTGCCGTCGTCGCCTGCATGGACGCCCGCCTCGACGTGCACAAGATGCTCGGACTAGAGGAGGGTGACGCGCACGTCATCCGCAACGCCGGCGGGGTCATAACAGACGATGAGATCCGTTCGCTTACGATCTCCCAGCGTCTTCTGGGCACGCGTGAGATCATCCTCATCCACCACACCGACTGCGGGATGCTAACCTTCTCCGACGAGGAGCTCAAGGGTCAGATTCACGAAGAGGTGGGTATGAAGCCTCACTTCTCCATGGAGTCCTTCTCCGACCTGGAGGGGGACGTGCACCAGTCGATAAGGCGCATCCAGGCGAACCCGTTCATCCCCCACAAGGAGAGCGTGCGCGGCTTTGTCTACGAGGTCGAGACCGGACGGCTGCGCGAGGTCAGCTAGTCTATTCGTTCGACCGCGTAGAAAGGTAGATTCTCCGACGTTCGCTGAGGGTGGATCTACGGGTCGGCGTGTCGATGCACCGAAGGGCGCTAGCAGTTGCGCTTGTCCGCGACGAAACCGCCACTTCGGCTTGACGAAATGTGCCTTCTTATAGAAGTTCACGGCATAGCACCGGTCGCCGCAGCCCTGGCTAGATAGAATGTTCTGCGGGGAGCCGGGTCCCGAGTAGGAGAAAGCACATGATAGGCTTCGCGGAAGTAGCCGCCCTCATTACGGTAGTGGGAGCAGCGATCTACGGGCTGGGTCTGATCGGAGTAGCCTGGCCGATCCACAAGCGGTGGCATAACGATGCTGCCACGACGTGGTACGCGGTCTCCCTGATGGAGGATCTAGCAAGTCAGGTGTAACGTGGCCCATGGGGCCTTCTGACCGGATAGAGTTCTCCGCCCCAGGGCTGATGGCTCGTGTGCAGCAAGTCCTCTAGCGCCTCTTGCTCGAGGGCCTCGTAGGTCGTCATGCCCCTGGGGCTGAAGCGCGCCACCACCGTGCCGTCCGGTCGCCTGAGCGCTGGTGCGTCGGGGTCACTGGCCGGGTCGAAGCGGTAGCCTTCGGGCAACTTCGGGGTTCACCCCTACGCGCCTGAGTGCATGGAAAGTTGCATACTCCCGAAGCCCCATGGCTCCGGCATCAACCCACCCTGTAACATGCCTCCTCTTGCGTCCTATACTAACGTTGAGCACGATATCTCTGGCCACTCCATTGGTAGAGTGGGAAGACTCGGAAAGGGTTCGGGATGAGGGGAGAGAGACTTATGAAGGGGATGCTCCGTGCGCCGGTGATGGTGGCTGTGATCGCCGTCGTGATCTCCCTGTTTCCGCTACTGGTCGCCTGCTCATCTGAGGGGTCCAAAGACCGGCCCGAAGGGAGCCGAAAGGCCGACGAGGGCCAGCGGGCCGGCGCGACGCGCGGAGGGCAAGCCGGCAACGCCAGCGACGGCTCGGAAAGCGCCGACCGCCCCGAACCACAGGCGGCCCTCGTTCCCATTGCCCACCTGAGCTCGACCGTAGACAACGTGAGCATGGAAGAGCTTTCGGAGGCACGAGGATTGGCCGTAGGGCGAGGGTACCGTGAGGAGGCCACCGGGCTCGTGGGCCGCCCGAGGTTCGAGAGCTTCGCTTCGGACGGCGCAGTGGTCGACCACGTGAGCAGTACTCCCGAGGCGCTCGGCCTCGTTCCCTGGGACGAAGTCGGTCCCAGGGTCAAGGCCCTTTCGGTGGATGGTAAGGCGCTTCTGGATTCGGAAGGCAGCGGAGACTATCCCCTGAGGCCTGAGGGCGCGACGGTCCCAGATCCCGAAGAGCTGCGGCGCGTGGTGGTTGGGGGCGACATAGTGCTCGACCGCGGGCAGTACTACACGGTTATCCAGAAGGGGATGGGGATCGACTTCCCGCTCGATGGGGGCTACGCCGCCGTAATGAGTCGCGTGCCAGAACAGAGCATCTACTCGGAGACAGGGGTCATCCACCAGTTCATGGCCCAGCGCACGGGTAGAGCGGGCGCGGTCAGGGAGTACCTGTCGAGCGCCGACCTTACCCTCGCGAACTTCGAGAACCCGGTGATAAGGGGCGCCGTCTATCACCCCGACGCGACGACCTTCACGGGTGATCTACGGTTGATGCCGGTATTGGATCAGGCCGGCCTGGACGGCGTTACCCTGGGCAACAATCACGTCCTGGATGCGGGCACTACGGGGCTGGCTGAGACGACGAGACACCTCGATGACGCCGGAATAGCCTACGCTGGGGCCGGTAAGGACCTCGCAGAGGCCCGCAAGCCCATGATATTCGACCTCGGTGGGACGAAGATCGGCGTCCTCTCTTACCTGGGTGTGCCCTCCTATAGCTGGGCCTGGGCCACGGAGACCGCCCCAGGCACGGCGCCGCTCGTTCAGAACGTCATGGAGGAGGACATAAAGCGCTTGCGGCCGAAAGTCGACCTGATCCTCGTAATGCCGCACTGGGGCAAGGAATACATCGCGACCCCCGAACCTGGACAGGTGGATCTCGCGCATGCCGCGGTGGATGCCGGGGCCGACCTCTTGATCGGCGGCCACGCCCACTGGCCCAAGGGGATCGAAGTCTACAAAGGGAAGCCGATCTTCTACGGCGTTGGCAACTTTCTCCTCGACCAGTCCTGGTCGGAAGAGACCTCGACGGCGATCTTCGCGGAGATCACACTGTACGGAGACGATGTGGTCCAGGTCAGCCCCGTCCCTTTCATCATTCTCGACTACGCCCAGCCCAACTTCCTAATGCCAGGAGCGGGCGGGGATAGAGCATTGCACAAAGTCTTCGCCGCGTCCCTAGGTCCCGAGTTCGAGGCGTACGGGAAACCCGTCCGCTGACACGACGCTCGGGGTTCCCGCGGGTGCGCATTGGAGATCCTTCTTTACACGTCATACCAAGTCCGATTGAACACCGTCGTTTGTCGCCCTCGCCGTCATTCCCGCGAAAGCGGGAATCCAGTAGTCGGAGGAGGTCCGTTTGCCATGGCAGGCTCCGTCGTGCCGCCGGCATTCATCCGAACTTGATATGATGCCGTTGTTACGGCTGTGTCGGGGAAAGGAGGCCGTCCTATGGTGACCGAGGGTGTCTTCGCACCCGCGCATGTACTGGCGATGTCGATCCAATGCCGAGAGGTGTCGTCGTTGGAGGTCGTAGAGGCCTACCTGGCCCAGATCGCCCGCCACAACCCGGACTTGAATGCTGTCGTGACCCTCGACGAAGACGGCGCAAGGATGAGGGCGCGGGAAGCGGACGCGGCGCTCGCGCGGGGGGAGGAGTGGGGCCCGCTCCACGGCTTGCCGATCACCCTGGAGGATGCCCATTCCACCTCGGGGATGCGTACGACCTGGGGCGGATTACCCCGTCTGGCAGATTACGTCCCGGAAGAGGACGGTACCGTCGCTGCAAGGCTCAAGGCGGCAGGGGCTATCCTCCTTGGCAAGACCAGCGGACCCGAGATCTGGCCCGACTCGGTCTTCGCCAGAACCAACAATCCCTGGGACCTCGCGCATACGCCGGGAGGCTCGAGCGCCGGTGTCGGCGCCGCGCTCGCAGCGGGCCTGACGCCCCTCGACATCGGCGTGGACACGCTGGGCTCGATCCAGAATCCGGCCCACTACTGCGGCATCTACGGGATGCGCCCTACGGAGCACAGCGTTCCCCTCACCGGCGTGTTCTTCCTCGATCCCATCCGCAAGTTCCGCGTGATGTCGGTCGCCGGTCCCATGGCGCGCAGCGTCGAAGACCTGCGCCTCGCGCTGCGCATCATCGCCGGGCCCGATGGTCTCGACACCCACGTGCCACCCGTACCGTGGCGCGATCTCGAGCGGCCCAAGATGGGTGAACTCCGCATCGCCTGGTCGTCAGAGTTCCCCGGGAGCAGCACCCAGGATGAGATCCGTACCATGCTAGAAGGCGTGGCAGGAGAGCTCACGGGAGGGGGTGCAACAGTCGAACAGAGCACGCCTGATGTGAACCTGATACATCAGTACGAGCTTGGCGAGGAACTCTTCGACTTACTGGCCGGTACGTTTCCGGAGGAGCCGACCGCATTCTCAGAGGAAGCGAGCGTAGCCTCGAAAGAGCACGATTCCCTGGATGCTTACCTGACAGCCCTGGATCGCCGGGACGAAATGATGAGGGCTTGGAATAAGTTCTTCGCCGGCTGGGATGTGATCATCATGGCGGCGGGAACCAATACGGCCGAACGGCACGGCGAGGAACCCACCGAACCACAAGAATATCCCTATGCTCTCTCGGCTGTCTCAGGTTGCCCGATGGTCGTTATACCGGCGGGAGTCGACCGCCAGGGATTACCCTTCGGTCTACAGGTCATCGGCAAGCGCTGGGATGACGAGCGGCTTCTGGGTATCGCTGAATCTGTGTCGGAACTAACGGGTGGTTTCCGACGACCGCAGGGCTATTGAGGAAGTCGCAAGGAGGTCGACGATGAATACTGGGAGTTTCCGTTTCGCGATAGGCGAGTTCGAGTGCGTCTCCGTCAGCGACGGTGCCCTCAACTACCCACCCGAGAGCTTCTTTTCCAACACGTCTTTGGAGCGCGTCGAGGAGGCTCTCCGCGAGCGCAATCTACCAACGGCGCAGGTAATGACGCCCTATACTTGCCTGTTCGTCGACACGGGTGAGCACCGCGTGCTGATAGACGCTGGGGCAGGCGACCTAGGAGCACATGCTGCCCAGATGTTCCCGGGCCTCGATCATTCAACCTCGATTACGGGCCTGTTGCCCGAGAACCTGAGGGCTGCGGGCATCGAGTCTTCCGACATCGACACGGTCATCATCACCCACGCGCACCCTGACCACGTCGGCGGCACGCTGGATGAGGAGGGACGGCTCGTTTTCGGTGACGCCCGCTACTTCATCTCGCGAGAGGAGTGGGACTTCTGGAACTCGGACGATGCCATGGCGAGAGCGCCAGCTTTCATGGTCGATACAGCCCGCCGGAACCTGGAGCCTCTCATCGATCGGCTGACCCTGGTCGAAGTCGGCTCCGAGATGGTGCCTGGTATTCGCGCTGTTGCCCCGTTCGGACACACACCGGGACACATCGCGCTGTCGATCGCATCTGGCGGGGACCGACTACTGCACATCTCCGACGCGGTGCTGTACCCGCTCCACCTGGAGTATCCTGAGTGGACCCCTGTCTTCGATATGCTTCCCGATCTGGCCACCGCGAGCAAACACCGGGTCTTCGACCTCGCCGCAGAGGAGAGCGCCCCGGTCTTCGCCCACCACTTCCCTCCCTTCCCCAATCTGGGGCATGTCCGCAAGAAAGAGCAGGGATGGAACTGGCAACCTCTCGAGACACACGGGTAGCAAGCTCGAGCGTTCTACAGATCCTCGACCAGGGAGCGCAGGCGTTCTGCGGCGCCAGCCGTTATTGGGTCCCCGTGCCCTACGGCGAGAACCTCCGCGTCGAGTTCGGCCATCCGCTTTAGAGAGGCTCGATGTTGCGTCGGGTTGAGGGTGAATACTGGCCAGCCAGGCGCGAACACCGGGTATGTAGCTATAGCGTCGCCGGCGAAGAGAATCCGCCGTTCGGGCCACCAGAAGGCGAGGTGACCGGGCGTGTGGCCAGGCGCGTGGATCACCCTGACGGGTCCGACCGTAGACCCTTCTTCCAGCGTGGCGTCTACGGGGCAGGGCGGGTGTTTGCCGCGTCCCAGCGCCGCGCCGAACTGCAGGTAGTAGACGCGCCAGTAAGTGCGCAAGGGGCGCATCGGCACCAGCGTGATGGGCTGGGCGGTACGCTCGCCCGCGACGATGTCGGACTCCCACGCGTGGGCGTAGACGGTCGCGCCGCTCAGAGCCTTCAGGGTGGACAGCCCGCCGAGGTGGGAGCGGTGCGCGTGCGTCAACACGATGTGCTTCAAGTCTTCTATGCTCTTGCCGATAGCTTCGATCCGCCCGATTATCCGCCCGGCGTCCGTGTCGAAGAGCGTGTCGATCAACGTCAGGTCCTTGCCGTCATCGAGCAAGAAGGCGTGCACGTGGCCGCCCTTGCTCTGTTCCATGCTGTAGACTCCCGGTGAGATCTCCATCGCCTAGATCCTCCTTCCTTAAAAGGTCATCAGAGCGTACCCGGTATCGAGGAGCGTCATCGGGGCCCCACCCTCGACCACGGGGCGAAGGCGTTCCGGACCTTGCGGAGCGCGGGCAGAAGATCCGGGAAGTGCCGGAGCAGGACGGTGGACATGTCGTTGTCGTCTATCCAGTCGAGGCCGGTCTGGGTGTAGATCCTGGCGTTGTAGTCCGTGGTGAAGAACCGGTCGCTGTTCAGCCGCCGCGACGCCATAAGGATGAAGATGCGGAAGGCGGTGTCGGAGAAGCCGAACCCTTCCGGCACCGGCTCCGCATACAGGCCGACGGTCCGGTCCCCCCGGTCTACCTCCCCGTCGTCGACGCGCCGCACCTCCTCCGCCCCTTCCGGGTTGTCGGTCACCTCCTCGAAGGTCTCGACCGGCGGAAGGTGCAGCCGCTTTCGGCACTCGTTGTAGCGGGGCACGCCCATCTCCCG
>JBPCIR010000099.1:0-9561 GCA_051006095.1 Rubrobacter sp.
GATAAGCTACATGCCCCGTCCACGGGGATGGGCGGGGTCGAGCTCATGAGAGGAGGAATCCGTGGCTGTAGAGACGGAGACCATCAGGAACGTGTGCCTGATCGGGCACCGCGGAAGCGGCAAGACGTCAATAGCCGAGGGTATGATCGGGCTGGCTTCGGGACGGAGCGGTCCGACGAGCGGCGTACTCGACTACACGGACGAGGAGACCGAACGGGGCATGACGCTGGGCATGAGCGTCGCCAACCTCGGGTGGAAGGGGCGCCAGGTCAATGTGCTCGACACCCCCGGAGACGGGGGATTCGTCGGTGATGCTTTCATAGCCCAGAGGGTGGCCGACTGCGCGATCCTGGTGGTCCATGCCCAGGACCCGATCCAGGTCGTCACGGAGCGCGTGTGGCGCAGGGGGGAGAAGGAAGGCATCCCCCACGTCATCGTCGTCAACCACCTCGACAGGGAGCGTACGGACTTCGGAGCCGTAGTAGAGCAACTAAGGGAACGCTTCGGCCAGGCCGTCGTCCCGCTCAACCTGCCCATCGGACGCGAGAACGACATCAAGGGCATCTACGGGCTCCTCACCGGAACCGCCTTCGTGGACGGCGAGCAGCGGGCAGAGATCCCCGAGGGCATGGAAGATGAGGTAGACGCGGCAACGACGCAGCTCTTCGAGGCCATAGCAGAGAGCGATGACACGCTGCTGGAGAAGTATCTCGAAGGTGAGGAGATCACGACCGAGGAGGCTTTCGACGGAATCCGCAAGGGGATCGCCGAGGGCCTCATCATCCCCGTCCTCGCGGCGAGCGCGGAGCGCGTGATAGGGATCGACCGCCTTCTCGACGTGATCGCCGGTAGCGCCCCAAGCCCCTCCGACCTTGGCCGTTGGATCACGGAAGAGGGCGACGAGGTCTCATGCGTCGCTGACGGTCCCTTCGCTGCCTACGCGTTCAAGACCTACGTGGACCCTTACGCCGGACGCCTGAGCGTCCTTCGGATCGTGGGCGGCCGCTGCCGCTCGGACGAGGCGCTCACCAACCCGCGCACCGGTTCCTCAGAGCGGCTGGGAGGGATCTCGCACCTCGTCGGCAAGGAACGCGACTCCGTCGACGAGGCCGTCGCCGGGGACATCATCGCCGTCGCCAAGCTCCGCGACACGGCGACCTTCGACACTCTCTGCAAACCCGAGAAGCCGATGACCTTCGAGCCGGTCGAGCTTCCCGAGCCGACGTCGGCGTTCGCCGTAGGCGCCAGGGCGCGCGGCGAGGAAGAGAAGGTCTTCGAGGCGATAAGGCGCATTGTCGATGAGGACCCCTCGCTCAAGCTTGCGCGCACCGAGGCGACAGGCGAGGACATCCTGGCCGGGCTCGCCCAGATGCACGTCGAGCTCGCGCTGGAGCGCATAGAGCACCGCTACGGGGTCGAGGTCGAGGCCAAGCCGCCGAAGGTGCCGTTTATGGAGACGATCACGGGTTCAGCCCGGGCCCAGGGCCGCTACAAGAAACAGACCGGCGGCAGGGGCCAGTTCGGGGACGCGAGGATAGAGCTCTCCCCGCTGCCCCGTGGCTCGGGCTTCGAGTTCGAGAACGGCATCGTAGGCGGCGCCATCCCGCGCCAGTTCATCCCCGCAGTGGAGAAGGGGATCGTCGAGGCGATGGCCGGGGGAAACATCGCCGGCTACCCAGTTGTCGACGTGAAGGTGCGCCTCCACGACGGTGCCTTTCACACGGTCGACTCCTCCGAGAATGCGTTCAAGGTCGCTGGGTCCATGGCCTTCAAGAGCGCCGTCGAGAAAGCCAATCCCGTGCTGCTTGAACCTTACGTGAAGGTCGAGGTGCTAACGCCTTCCGAGCTGGTCGGCGACATCATGGGCGATCTTTCGAGCCGCCGCGGCAGGCCGATGGGCGTCGAGCAGCGTGGCGAGCGTCAGATCATTCAGGCCGAGGTGCCCCAGATCGAAATGCTCACCTACGCCCGCGACCTCCGCTCCATAACCGGCGGACGCGCTAACTTCCACGTCGAATCGGGCCACTATGAAGAGGTCCCTCCGAACCTCGTAGAGAAAGTCCTCGCCGCCAACGAAAGGGAGGAAGAGAAAGCGGCGAGCTAAATAGCACTTCAGCCCGCCGCCTACGGCGGCTTCTCAGCCAGTCAGCCAGGGCTTGCGCAGAGGGTAGCTGAAATGCTGACACGCGGAGGCGTCAGCCGGAGCGTGCTGACTTGCTGAAATGCTATGAAGGCACGTTGACGCCGACGAGGGAGTCGCGCGTCACGAGATGCGCAAGCTCGTCTTCTCCCATGTCTTCTGTACCAGGTGGGCGCATTGGGAGGACCATGTAGCGGACGTCTGCGGTGCTGTCGTGGACGAGGACCTCGACGCCCTCTGGTGGTTCGAAGCCGAACTCGCGCATCACGGCCCGTGGTTCTCTGACGGCGCGCGAGCGGTACTCGAAGCTCTTGTACCAGTCTGGCGGGCGGCCGAGGATGGCTCTCGGGTAGCAGGAGCACAGGGTGCAGACGATCAGGTTGTGCACCCCTAACGTGTTCTTCACGACGATGAATTCGGCGGGGTGCTCGGGGTCTATGCCGAGCTGCAACGCTGCGGCCTTGGCGTCGGAGAGCAGTAACTCCTCGAAGCCTTCGTCCATCCAGGCGCGGGCCACGAGCTTCGCGCCGTTGGACGGGGAGCGGGTCTCCATGTAGGAGATGCTGTCCTGCACCTCAGGCTCCGTGAGAACGCCTTTCTCGAAAAGCAGCGCCTCTATGGCCCTAATGCGCGCGGCGTAAGGGCTCGTGGTCTTGCCCGCCTCCTCATGCTGATGGCCGCTCACGTCGGTCCTCCTTCGCCGGGCTCCAACCAGTGCTCGTAGACGTCGGCGTACAGGTAGTCTTCGGCGGGGCCTTCGTAGTCGTCCCAGAGGTCGGCTTGCCTGAAGCCGACTTTGTAGAGGGGCCGTACTGGCAGGCCCGAGTGACCGTAGGCAAGCTCTTCCGGGTTCGGGAACTCGCCGACCAAAGACTCTATCCACCCTGCCTTACCTTTGAGGTATCCGGGGGTGCGTACGTGGCCAGGCTTCTCCGAGGGTAGGACCTTGACGCGGTCGCCGGGCTCGAAAGTCACGGCCCGCCCCAGCGGCGCTCTATCTCTGCTGCCCGCTCGTCTATCTCGTCGCCGGTGAGGATGCCCTTCTCGACGAGTAGCTTCTCGGTCGCCGCCACCCAACGTTCGTAGTAGGAGAGATCCCGGTACTCTTCGAGGCTCTCTATAGCCCTGCGGTGCTGGTCCGTGGTCTGCACTCCCTTCCCACTGAGCGCCGCGTTGATAGCGTCGGCGAGACGCTCCCAGTCCTCGACCTCGTGCTGGCCCCTGTCTATGGGGCCTCCGGGCGACCCGCCCATGTCGTGGACTCCACCCAAGGTAGTGCTCCTATACGACCCTCAAGACTTCCTTGATCGGGGGCCGCTCGACGAGCTCTTCGACGTACTCCTGGAGCTCGAGGCCCTCAGGGGTGGCGACCGCGTGCAGGTAGTTCGAGAGCTGAAAAAGGGAGTCGGGCGTGCCGGGATCGCGCACCTGGTTAAGGCGTCCCTCCTGGCGCATGCGCCTGGCGACCGCACGTAGTACAGAGTAGGCCATGCGCGAGAGGTCCCGCAGGGGCTGATGCCTGTTCTGGCGGGTACCGAGGTCGACCTGTGCCATTCCCTCGAGCCCGATCGCCTTGAGCACGTCTATCATGATCCCGGTCTCGACAGCGTAGCCGGTTAGAAAAGGGATGGAGCAGAAGAGCTCCCTGTCGGCGACGAACTCCCCAGCCAGGGGTTGCACGAAGCCAGTGAGCTCGGGGTAGAAGAGGTTGAAAAGTGGTTTGGTCGAGAGTTCTGTCACCCTCCCTCCGCCGTCCAGCTCCACCGTCTCGTGGCTCTTGAAAGGACGCCTGTAGGCGGCCTTGACAAAGCGGATCTCGGGCACTTCGAGGATCGGACCAAGAGTGCCGTAGACGAGCTGGGGCCTGAAGTCTTTGGTGTCAGCGTCTATGTACATGACGAGGTCACCTCGGGCGACGGAGAGAGCGCGCCACATCGCGTCGCCCTTGCCGTGCGCGCCGCCGTGGTTGCTCATGAGCTCGTTTTCGGAATAGACCTCAGCGCCTCTGGAGGCGGCCACCTCCGCGGTGCCGTCCGGGGAGTCAGCGTCTATGGCGAGGATCTGGTCTACCAGCGGACTATCCCCACTCTGGCGATTGACGGCGTGGATCTCGTCGACGATCGTGCCTACGGTGTCGGCGACGTTGCGGCAGGGCAGGACGGCGCTGACCGTCAGGCCGAGCTCGCGCTTTCGGTAGCCCAGAGCAGCGAGGTCCGAGAACTGCCTGTAGTCATAGGAGCGATGCTTAAACCACTCTACGGCGTCCACAACATCACACTCCTTACGTAGGTCTCTCCATCACAGCCACGGTAAGCTATCGCATATGACCGCCTTTGTCCATTCTTTTTTCTTAATGTTACGGATAGCCCATTTCTATACCGGATACCGCCGGTTGCTCTGTGCGGCGCGGGGGGCATCGTGGCCAGGGTGATAGAATCAGGACCCTTTTGGACGGCAACGACCTCCGGAATTACGGAGAGTTTGGAACCTATGCGCATAGTATTGACCAACGATGATGGGATCGAGGCTCCTGGGCTTCTGGCGGCCCGGCGTGCGCTGGAGAAGGTCGGGGACGTCATCACCGTGGCCCCTGACCAGAACCGCTCGGGAGTAGGCAGGAGCATCTCCTTCGGGCGCTCGCTCCACGTTGAGGAGATCGAGATGGCGGACGGGGTGATCGGGTACGCCTGCTCGGGGACGCCGGTCGATTGCGTGCGGCTCGTCGCGCTAGGGCTCATGGACTTCGAGCCCGACGTCGTCGTCTCTGGGATAAACCACGGGGAGAACCTCGGCGACGACATCACCTACTCTGGGACGGTAGCCGGCGCGATGGAGGGGATAGTGATCGGGGTCCCAGGCATCGCCGTCTCCCTCAGCATAAGCCGCCCCTGGCACGAGACGGTCCAGGAGGCCATGCACCTCGACGGCGGGCTCCACTTCGAAGCGGCGGCGGATTTCACGGCCCGCCTGGTGAAGGTCGCCCTAAAGGGCCTTCCCTCGGGCCGAATCCTCAACGTCAACGCGCCGAACCTGCCCCGCGAGAGGCTGTAGGGCGCGCGGGTCACCAGGCTCGGACGCCGGTTCTACAAGGACGAGCTCGTCGAGGTAAGGGACGAGGGGGGGAGGGTCGGCTACGACATCTACAACAACCCCCCGGGCCATCACGAGGAGGAAGGCAGCGATTTTGCGGCCATCGAGAACGATGAGATCAGCATCACCCCCGTCCACCTCGAGCTGACAGATACGGCGGGCCTTGCGGAGATAGGCGCCTGGGACGTGAACGGTCTGCTCGAGAACGGGCCAGACTAGGTTTTGCCCGCCGCTGCCCTCTTCGACTTCGACGGGACGCTCGTCGATACGACGGAGATGATCCACCAGTCCATGCGCCACGCCGCAAGCTCGGTCCTCGGCCGCGAGGACATCCCCCGCGAGACTCTGCTCGCCAACGTAGGAAAGCCCCTCCCGCGCCAGATGGAGCTCATCGACGCCGAGAAGGCCGAATTGCTGCTGGAGGCCTACCGCAGCCACCACGAGGAACACCACGACGCCCTGATCGGGGAGTTCCCAGGCGTCGAGGAGTCGCTCTCACGCCTCCGCTCAGTCGGGACAAAAGTAGCGGTGGTGACCTCCAAACGCCGCCTCTCGGTGGAGATGGCCCTGGAGAACTTCCCAGGTCTCCGAGACGTCGTCGACCGCTTCGTCACGCTCGAAGACACCACGCAGCACAAACCCAACCCCGAGCCACTGCTAAGAGGCCTGGAACTCCTCGGCGGCATACCGAAAGAAAGCGCCGCCTACATCGGTGACTCCCCATTCGACGTGGAGGCGGCGAAAGCAGCGCGCCTCACGAGCGTCGCCGTAAGCTGGGGCGCCTTCTCCGAAGACAGGTTGCGGGAGGCCGAACCCGACCACCTCGTCCCAGATATCGAATCTGCGGTGGATGTCTTATTGACCCTGTAGGGTTGTTCGCGAACGACCCCTACAATTTACGCACGGCTATTGCCAATGCCTCGAGCTCATCTTCGGTGTTGAACAGGTGCGTGCTCGCCCTGATGTAGGCGTTCGGGCCTGGGAGGTGGCGAAGGATGAACCCCTGCCCGAGCAGACGCTCGACGGCGTCTTCGGCCGCTGTGTCTTCGACCTCGAAGCTGACGAGCCCGGATTGCGCTGGCCTCGGTGAACGAATGGTGACGCGCGGTAGTTTCGAGAGGAGGTCGATCAGTAGGTCGGCGCGCTGTTGTATCTCCTGGAATTGCGCGCTGCCACGTTCGCAGGCGGCTTCCGCGGCGGCGGCGAGACCGCCAGCGAGAGCGGGGCTCATGGTCGAGGCCTCGAAGCGGCGGGCGTCGGACCTCAGCTCGTAGTCGCCGCAGGCGTCGAAGTCCGTGGGGGCCGGTAGCGACATTAGGCCAACGTTCGGGCTGTAGAGTGGCAGGCCTGGCCTGACGTAGAAGGCGCCGATCCCTTCGGGGCCGAGAACCCACTTGTGGCCAGTGAAAGCGTACATGTCGGCGCCGGTGGCAGGCACGTCGACCTGGATGTTCCCGACAGACTGGGCACCGTCGATTAGGGTAAGGATCTGTCGCTCGCGGGCCACGGCGCAGATCTCCCGCAGCGACAGGACCTCTCCGTTCGTCCAGTCCACATGCGATAAGGCGACCAGACGCGTGTGCGGTGTCAGGGAGGCTTCGATCTTCTCCGGTGTAACCGGGGGCGAGACCAGGTTGACCTTCACCCCGAATCGGCCCTTCAGGTTGTGTAGCGGCACGAGGCAGCCTGGGTGCTCTGTCGAAACAGAGACGACCTCGTCGCCCTCGCGCCAGTTTACCGAGCCGACGCCGAGGTTCATGCCGTTGGTGGTGTTCTGGGTGAGGGCCACGTCATCTGCCCCCACGAGGCGGGCCGCGGCCTCTCGCGCCCTGGCGTTCGTCTCCGCCTGGTGGGCGAAGAGGCCGAACCCTTCGAGGTAGGCCGGGCCGGAGCAGAGATTATCCGCCTCCCTCATGGCGTCCATTACGTAGTCGGGGGGAGGTCCGCTGCTGCCGGTGTTCAGGTAAGCGTAGTCGTTGGTGGCGAGGGCGGGGAACATGTGGCGGGGGAGACTCGTTTCGGTGATGGCGCTTCTCCTTCCTGGATCCGAAAGACCGTTCTGTATAATAGCCTCTTCATGCACAACGGTAACCTGGTCAGGATCGGCCGCAGGCGCAGGCGGATGCGCAACAAGAGCAAGCTCTTGCAGAGGCTCAGGACCGCTCTCCTGCTGCTCTGCTTTGTGACGATACTCGCGCTCGTCGGCATGGTCGCAAGCGCCGTGAGCACCTACCAGACTCTCGCCGCCAACATGCCTGACCTCGACGACTACCGCTCAGCCGAGCTCGCCCAGACATCCCTGATCTACGACACGAACGGCAATGTCGTCGACCAGCTCTACGGCGTGCAGAACCGCTTCGTGGTCCCCCTGGAAGAGGTCGATCCGACCCTGAGGCAGGCCATCATCTCCATCGAAGACCACCGTTACTACCAGCACAGGGGGTTGGATTTCGAGGCCATCGGACGCGCGGCGGTGGAGAACGTCAAGAGCCTCTCCATCCAGGAGGGCGGCTCCACCCTGACCCAGCAGCTCATAAAGAATACCTACATAGCCCAGCAAGAACGCCAGGTCGCGAGCTTCGAAAGGAAGTTCGTCGAGGGCTCGCTCGCCTGGCAATACGAGAAAGAGCACCCAAAGGATGAGATCCTCGAACAATACCTCAACACCGTGTACTTCGGGGCCAACGCCTACGGCGCCGAGGCAGCGGCCAAGACATACTTCAACAAGAAAGCCTCAGACCTCACGCTCTCAGAGTCGGCGCTTCTGGCCGGGATCATCAATCTGCCAGGTGTCTACGACCCTTTCGTCGACCCCAAGAGCGCTAAGGCGAGGCGTAACGTCGTGCTCGACAGGATGCTCGAGTACGGCCACATCTCCAGGAAAGAGCACGACAGGGCAGTGGCATCGAAGCTCGATGTGAGTCGTGGCAGGGTCCAGTACCAGAACGACAACGAATACTTCCTCAACGCCGTCCGCAAGGAGATAGCCGAGGAGTACGGCGACGACATGGTCTACGAGGGCGGGCTCGGGATCTACACCACCCTCGACCCGGATCTCCAGGCGATGGCGAACAATGCGGTCGACTCCATCGTCAACCCAGAAGCCGGCGACCCTTCCGCCTCCCTGGTCTCGGTCGAACCCGAAACGGGCGCGGTCAGGGCGATGGTCGGCGGATCGGACTTCGACCAGGTGAAGTTCAACCTCGCGACCCAGGCGCATCGGCAGGCGGGAAGCTCGTTCAAGCCCTTCGTCTACGCGGAGGCCGTACAGGAGGGTATCTCACCGGAGACCATGTACGTCTCCAAGCACCTCAGTATAGACATGGGCGAGAACGCCAGGCCTTACGAAGTGGACAACTACGACTTTATCCACCGCGGCCCGATAACACTGGAGAAGGCGCTCGCCGACTCGGACAACACCGTCTTCGTCCAGTTGGCCCTGGATCTCGGCCTCCAGAAGGTGGTCGAGATGGCCAACGAGCTTGGCGTAGACACCGAGATCGACGCCTACCCTGCAACCGCGATCGGGGGCCTCAGGGTCGGGGTCACGCCGCTGGAGATGGCCTCGGCATACTCGACCTTCGCCAACTCGGGTACGCACATGGAACCCTACCTGGTCCAGAAGGTCACCAGGGAAGATAAAGGGAAGGACACGATTCTCGAGAAACACCGCACGATCGGCGAAGAAGTCCTGAGCGAAGACGAGGCGGCCGTCGTCACGGAGGCGCTGCGCGGCGTGGTCGAACGCGGAACGGCCAGCTACTACCACGACCTCGACGCCGAGTTAGGCCGTCCCGCCGCGGGCAAGACGGGCACCTCGAACGAGTTCATAGACGCCTGGTTTATCGGCTTCATACCGCAACTCTCGACGAGCGTTTGGGTCGGCTACCCGAACGAGCGCCGCTCCATGGTGAACATAAACGGCCTCCAGGAGATCAACGGCGAGAACTACCCATTGGACATCTGGTCCCTCTACATGCAGAGCGCCGTCCAGAAGTACCAGATCCGACAGTTCGACGCCCCAAGCTCCGACCTGCACCTCGAGATCAAGACCGACGACCGCACCTACGTCAAGCCCGAGCCCCCGCCGAAGCCTCCTCCAGAAAACACCGAGGAAGAGAAAAATGGCGACACGAAGAATGAAGACCCTGGTTCCGGGAATGCCGAGCCCCAACGCGAAGAGTCAGGTCCTCCAGAGTCGCAGCAGGAGCCTTCCGCGCCGGACTCGGATCAGGAGCCCCCATCGCAACAGACCCCGGCGAGATCTTCCCCATCCTCGGCGTCTCCCGCACCGGATGGGGACTAGCACGTTTACGAGAACAGCCAGACCC
>JBPCIR010000100.1:0-14450 GCA_051006095.1 Rubrobacter sp.
ACGACGTTGTGCGCCCCAGCCGCGGCAACCTCCAGGGCCCGCTTCGCATAGCGTTGCCCGGCTACGTCGGCAAAGTCCTCGCCAGCCTCGACGGGCCGCCCATCCTCGACGGCCGGTTCAGCAGGGCACACCCGCGCGGAGTCCCCGAGGAACTCCACCGCCTCCCTGAGGGTCCTCATCCCGTAGACCTCGACGCCACCGATGGCCGCAGCCTCGGGCGCGTCCCGCTCGGGAACGAGCAGCCGCGGCAAACCCTCACGCCTCGCCCCCTCAGCCATCGAGAGCGCCCCCCTGACACCCCGCAACCCGCCGTCGAGCGAGAGCTCTCCCACCACCCCAGCCCCCTCCAACCCCCCCGCCGGCAACGCTCCGGACGCGGCGAGGATCCCGAGCGCGATCGGAAGGTCGAAGGCGGGCCCCTCTTTCCTGAGGTTCGCAGGAGCAAGGTTCACTATTACCTTCTTCGTGGGAAACTTGTAGCCACTGTTGGAGATGGCCACCCTCACCCTCTCCCTCGCCTCCTGCACGGCGGCATCAGGCAGACCGACGATCGAGAAACCAGGCAGGCCAGAGCTCACGTCTACCTCCACCTCAACAGGCAACGCGTCTATCCCGAATAGACTCAGGCTCCTCGCCCGGCAGACGGACATCAGCCAGAACCCCCACAACCCATCGCCGTGACCCCCAACTCCACCGCCTCAATACAGCAGGCCCACAGTATACAGGATATTCGTCCACAATGATATACGAGTGTATTTTATTTTATACGGTGTTGGGAACCTTCGAGCGATTCGCACGAAGTACATGCCTCTGCGAATCACCTAGAAAGCGTCTTCGACGTGATGCATGCGGACATCGGGTCGATCGGCGAGGATGCCGATCACGTCGAATCGCAGGGTGTCGTAGTGTGGGCTTCTAGCGTAGAGGTAGTGTTCGGCGACGGAGCGCAGGGTGCTTTGCTTGCGGGGGGTGACGGCTTCGAGCGGGTCTCCGTAGCCGGTTCCGCGCCGCAGCTTGACCTCGACGAAGACGAGGGCGTCATCCTTGCGGACTATCAGGTCGATCTCCCCGCGCCGCGTCCTGTAGTTGCGCTCGACAAGCTCGTAACCGTGCCCGATCAGGTAGCGCAGGGCGAGGTCCTCACCCCATGCACCGGGGGATCTGTTCTTCAGTCTCCCACCCCAGCGTAGCTGAGACGGTGAACGCGGCAAGGACCGAGTTCGGAGAGGGCGAGCCGGTGCTCGGGCGTCCCGTACCCGCGATTGCGCCCGAAGCCGTAGCCGGCGTGGGTCTCGGAGAGGGCGCGCATCGCTTCGTCGCGCAGGACCTTGGCCACGACACTAGCAGCGGCGACCGCAGCGCTCCTGGCGTCGGCCCTGGGCAGGCACTCCACCTCGGGGCCGAGATCCAGGTTCCCATCCGCGAGGCCGCACCCGGCGCGAGACTTCAGGGAAGCGAGTGCCCTGCCCAGGGCTTCGCGGTTCGCAGGGCCGACGCCGTGACGGTCGATCCACCAGGCCGGGTAAGCCACTACGGAGACGGCTTCGACCCTGCGGAGCAGCGCGCCGAAGATTTCCTCCCGCAGAGCGGGCCGCAGTAGTTTGGAGTCGTTGATCCCGGAGACCTCATCGTCGCCGAGGATGACGGCAGAGGCCACAAGCGGTCCCGCCAGCGCGCCACGGCCGGCCTCATCAGCCCCCGCTAGCGGCCCGCGGCGGCAGAGAATCCATGCCGCGTCGAATGCGTGAAGCGAACTCTCCTCCGGTGGATGACCGGTAGTGAGAGTCCGAGACAACGCTGGTGCTGGCTTATCTGGCCTTCTTGACCCTGGCTTTCTTGCCCACTTTGTCGCGGATGTAGTAGAGCTTCGCCCGCCGCACAGCGCCGCGCGAGGCGACTTCGATCTTGGCGATCTTCGGGGAGTGGAGCGGGAAGATCCTCTCTACGTTCACCCCGAAGGAGTTCTTCCTGACAGTGAACGTCGCGTGGATACCGCTGCCCTTGCGCGAGATACACAGGCCCTCGAAGACCTGTACGCGTTCACGGTTGCCCTCGATGACGCGGTAGTGCACACGCACCGTGTCGCCCGCCTTGAACGTGACGTCCCGCTGCTGCAAATTATCGCTCGTTATCATGTACGTCTCCTCTCGTGGACCTACTCCGGATGGCTAGGGCGACCTCATTCCGGTCGTCCTGGCCCGCGCGCGCTCCAGCGCCTCGCGCTCGCGCCAGGCGCGAATCTTTGCATGATCGCCCGATAATAGCACGCCTGGCACCTCCTCTCCATCCCAGTTGGCAGGCCGCGTGTAGGTCGGAGGACCGACCACATCATCGGCCGAGAACGACTCGCCCACGAGGCTCTCGGCGTTCCCGAGGACGCCGTGGAGGCGCCGGATCGCAGCATCGGCTAGCGCGGCGGCCACGATCTCACCCCCGGATAGGACGAAGTCGCCGAGCGAGATGGCCTCCGTGGCGAGCCCGCTCCAAACCCGCTCGTCTATACCGCCGTAGCGTCCGCAAATGACGGTCAGGTCGGGCCCAGAGGCCACCTCTTCGACGTAGCCCTGTGTGAGCCTGCGACCGGCGGGCTCGGTGAGCACGACCCGCCGCGCCATTCGAACCTCGCCCGCCGCAACGCCGTAGACCTCCTCGAGCGCCCTCGCCACGACGTCGACCCGCACGACCATCCCGGCGCCGCCACCGTAAGGCATGTCGTCGATGCGCCCGTCAGGAGCGTAGTCACGCAGGTCGAAGCTGCGGTATCCGACTGTGCCATTCTCTATGGCCCTGCCGACGACCCCTACGCTTACGGCGGCGTCGACCGCGTCGGGAAAAACGCAAAAAACGTCTATGTCTCTCATAGATCTAGCCTTCCGGCGGCCGGATCAGAATGCGCCCGGCCTCGAGGTCCACCTCGGGGACGTGCTCGAGGGTAAAGGGAAGATAGAGTTCTTGTCGATCCTCTTCTTCACGCACCACGAGGACTTCGTGGGCGGCTGTCTCGAAGGTATCATCGACTGTTCCGACGATCTCACCCGCGTCGTCCACTGCGGTGAGGCCGACCAGGTCGGCCACGTAGAACTCTCCCTCCTCGGGCGCGTCGAGCTCCGCGCGGTCGAGCACGATCTCCTGGCCCTTCAACGATCTCGCGCCGGCCCTGCTCTCGATACCTTCCAGGTCCAGGAGGAACCCTTTCGGAGTCTGCCTGACTGCGGAGATGCGGCGCCTCACGCCTACGACCACGGGTTCCTTGCCTTTCCTGAGATGCTTGCCGGCGCCGAGGGCACGGACCCTCAACGTGCCGCGCACCCCGTGCGGTGCGACCACGACCCCGATCACGACCGGATCGGAGAGTTCTTCCACGGTCTCTAGTCAGGGACCTCCACGGTGACCCGCTTCCCCGCCCTCACGGATGCGGCCTTCACGACCGTGCGGATCGCCCTTATCGTGCGTCCTTGGCGGCCGATCACACGCCCCATGTCGTCGGGAGCCACCCTCAGTTCCAGGTCCACCCGCGAGTCCGACTCGGTCCCGGAGACCTCGACCTTGTCCGGTTCGTCCACGAGCGAGCGGGCGAGGACTAGCAAAAGGTTCTCTAGCTGCTCCACGGCCGTCTAGAGGACCCCGGAGATCTTCAGCAACTTACGCACCTGGTCGGTAGGCTGCGCCCCTTTGCCGAGCCACTCCCTGGCCTTTTCCTCGTCGACCTTTATGTCTGAAGGCTCCTGCTGCGGATCGTAGGTGCCTATCCTCTCGATAAACCGGCCGTCGCGCGGGCTCCGTGAATCGGCGACCACTATCCGGTAGAAGGGGTTGCCCTTGGAACCGTGCCTCGCGAGCCTTATCTTTACTGCCATGCCATCTCCTCTCGAACTCTTACCTGCGCCCCGACAGGCCTGGGATACGCGGCATCCCGCCGCCCTTGCCCATCTGGGCCATCATCTTCTGCATCTCCTTGAACTGCTTGACAAGCTTCTGCACGTCCTGCTGGGTCGCACCAGAGCCCCGCGCAATCCTACGCGCCCGGCTCGGATTCTGCAACAACTTGGGGTTCCTGCGCTCCTTGACGGTCATCGAGGTTATCATGGCCTCGACCCTGCCCAGCTGCCTGTCGTCTATCTCGACGTCCTTGAGCTGCTTGCCGAGGCCAGGGATCATGCCGAGGAGGCCGGAGAGCGGACCCATCTTCTTTATCATCTGCATCTGCTGCAGGAAGTCTTCGAAGGTGAATTTGCCGCTCATAAGCTTTTTGCCCTGGGCCTCGGCCTCCGTACGGTCCATCTGCTGTTCGGCCTTCTCGATGAGCGTTAAGACATCGCCCATCCCGAGGATGCGACCGGCCATCCTGTCGGGGTAGAAGTAGTCGAACTCCCCCATCTTCTCGCCCTCTGAGGCGAACTTGATCGGCCGCCCGGTAACGGAGACGACGGAGAGCGCAACCCCGCCGCGGGCGTCGCCGTCGAGCTTGGTCAAGACCATCCCGTCGAAGTCGGCGTACTCTTGGAAGGCCTCCGCCACCTCGACGGCGTTCTGGCCCGTTACGACGTCGAGCACGAGCAGGACGGAATGCGGCCTGCTCGCCGTCCTGACGCGCCGAATCTCCTCCATCATCTCCATGTCGACGACCTGCCGGCCCGCAGTGTCTACGATGACGAAGTCGTACCCACCGTCTCTGGCCTCCCTGATGCCGCGCTCTGCGATCTCCTCGGGCTTCGGCCCCGTGCCCTCCGTGTATACGGGCACTGAGAGCTCGCGTCCGATCTGCTGCAGCTGCTCGATCGCGGCCGGCCTGTAAGTGTCGCACGCAACGAGATAAGGATTCTTCCCGAGCTTCCTTACGAACAGAGCAAGCTTCCCAGCCGCCGTAGTCTTGCCGTGGCCGTTGAGACCAGCGAGCATCACGACCGTTGGCGGCCTGGAGGCGAAGGAGAGCTTGTGGGCAGCGCCGCCCATCAGGTTGGCGAGCTCCTCGTCGACTATCTTGACGACCTGCTGGCCTGGACTCAGCGCCTTGGAGACCTCGGCCCCCGTGGCCCGCTCGCGGACGTTGGAGACGAACTCCTTGACGACCCCGTAGTTGACGTCAGCCTCGAGCAGGGCCAGACGGATTTCACGCGTAACCTTCTTTACCTGGTCCTCGGTGAGGTTGCCGCTGCCGCGGACCCCGTCGAGTGCCTTGTTGAGCCTTTCGCCTAACGTATCGAACATCTATAGATCTCCAAACAATGCTTCTGAAAACTCGCGGGCGTCGAACGGGTGCAGGTCCTCGACCTTCTCTCCGACCGAGATCAGCTTGATCGGCACCCCGACCTCGTTGGCTATGGCGAGGGCGATGCCGCCCTTGGCTGTCCCGTCGAGCTTGGTGAGGATGATCCCGGTTAGCCCGGCAACTTCTTTGAACATCTGGGCCTGTCTCAAACCGTTCTGGCCCGTGGTCGCGTCGACGGTCATCAGTACCTCGTGCGGCGCCCCTGGAAGCTGCCGCTGTACGACTCTTTGTACTTTGTCGAGCTCGGCCATCAGGTTGACCTTGGTGTGCAGCCTGCCTGCAGTGTCGATGAGTAGTACGTCGGTACCCTCGCGTCTGGCGGAATGTACGGCTTCGTGGGCTACGGCTGCCGCATCGGCGCCGCGCTCCCGCGCCACCACAGGCGTACCCGTCCTCTCGCCCCACTGCTGAAGCTGCTCGATGGCCGCAGCCCTGAACGTGTCCCCCGCGGCGAACATCTTCGTCCCCGGCAAAAAACGCGAGAGCTTGCCTATGGTCGTCGTCTTGCCCGTCCCATTCACCCCGACCATCAAGATCACCGTAGGCGCGTGCGAGACGTCGAGCTCGACGGGCCCCTCTAGCATGCTGGTGGCGTGCTCGATCATGAGCTCCCGCAACTCGGCACCGCTCGTGATGTTCCTTTCCAGCGCCTCCTGCTCCAGCTCACCGACGAGCTTCGCCGTAGTCGGAACCCCGACATCGGAGGAGATCAAGATCTCCTCGACTCTCTCCCAGAACTCCTCGTCCTCGACGTCCCTGAACTCGGCGACGGCGGCGTTGAGCTGTCCGACGAACGATGCGCGGCTGCGGCTGAGGCCCTGCCTCAGCCTGCCAAACCACCCACCCGACTCCTGTAGCTCGGCGACCGTCTCGGCATCCTGCGCCTCCTCGAGGGCACTCGGCTCCGGCAGAGATTCCTCGGCCTCACGAGGCTCGGTCTCATCGACCTCCCACACCTCCGAGGGGGCAGGCTCCTTCCTCTCCGCCTGCACTTCCTCGGCACTGGGCACCCCTTCGGTGAGACCCGCAGAAAGGTGGCCGTTGCCCGCTTCGACATCTGGTTCCGGCTCGCTCGCTACCGCCGGGCCGTTCTCCTGCTCTTCGTCTGTGCTTCGTTTGAAAAAACTACGCCACGAGCGCGCCATAGGCGACTTCTTACTCTCCCTGCAAACGCTTCGACACAACAGTGGTGGCCCCGGAGGCATCCTGAACCACCCCGTAGAGCACGTCCGCCGCGGCCATCGTTCGTTTCTGATGGGTGACCAGCAGATACTGGCCGTTTGCCCGGTGAGAGTCTACCACAGAGAGAAAACGGGCCAGGTTGAGATCGTCGAGCGCCGCCTCGGCCTCATCGAGCACGCAGAACGCCCCCGAATCCCCACCAGGCCGGCTCAAGAACACGCTGAACAGGAACGACAGCGCGAGTAGTGCCCGTTCGCCCCCTGACAGGACGCGCAAGGGACGCCAGCCCTTCCTCCCCAAGCGCAACCCGATCTCCACCCCCTCCTCAGAGAGATCCAGGACCCCCGAAGACCCCTCGAGCATGCGCGGTACCATCTCCCCGAACGCCTCCCTTACCCGCCCGAACGTCTCCGCGAAACGCGACTCTATCTCCCCGTCCACCGAATGTATTATGCGGTTTAATTCGTTGGCCGCAGCCTCTGCGTCGGCCCTCTGGGCCGAGACGAATTCGTGACGTTCGCGCAGTCCCTGTTCCTGGGAGAGGGCTAAGAGGTTTACGTCCCCGAAGCGTTTGAGCTTGCGGGCGAGGGTTTGTCGTTCTCCGTCCGTGCTCTCCTCGTGCTTCTCTGCCTCCTGGCGGGCCGTTTCGAGGGTGGCGCCCCACTCTGCCTGTATCTCCTCGCCGGCTGTGGCCGCCGCGCTTTCGGCCCTTTCCACCTCTTCGGCGAGGCGTTCTGCGTTCGCGCGGGCGGTCGCGAGTCTGCCTGCGAGATCCACGGTCCTGCGGGAGAGGGTCGTGCGCTCCGCAGAGACCCTGCGGTGCGCCTCGGCTGCCTCTCCTCTAAGGCGCCGCAGGCCGTTTCTGCGCGAGCGCGCGGCCGTGACGAGCTTCGTGGAGGCCCTCGCAGCCCTAGCGGCGAGTGCTTCAGGGTTAGCTGCTGTGTCCTCCAGAGAGCCCGCAGACCGCTCCAGCCTGCGCGAGATAGCCTCCCTGCGACTCGCGCCAGCTTCCAGGGTAGCGCGCACCTCCGACAACCTCCGGTCCGAGTCTGCAGCGGCTGCGCCGGCCTCCTCGGCGGCGACGGTGGCGGCGATGAGGTCCTCGTTGAGGAGTGCAGCGCGTTTCTCTGCGTCGGCGAGAGCTTCCTCCGTCGAGACAGCCTCGCTGGAAAGGTTGGTGAGAGCCCTCTCCCGCTCCAGGAAGGCCTTCCTGGAATTCTCCCCCGCGGTCCTTCGGCGCGTTGCCAAGCGTGAGATCAGGGCCCGAGCGCGCTCCCTGCGCTCGGCAAGCCCACTTACCCCATGTACGGTCCCATCCAGGAACTTCAGGCGTTCCGAGACATCCGCGACGGTCTCTCTCACGTCGTACAGGCTGCCGCCGGGCCCGTCTTTCAAAGCTTCGAGCCGTTCTCTCCAGGTGGCGAGCTGCGTCTCGCGCGCGAAGTTGCCCGGGCCTGGACGCAGGCTCACGCCTGTTCTCGTGAGGCGGAAGCCGTCCCTAGTGACGGCCACGTAGCCGTTGGCGTTCGCGCCGTCGCCGGGGCGCTCGACGACGAAGATGCCGGTCAGGAGACGTCGGACCGCATCATCGTAGCGCGCGTCGAGAACCTCTACGCATTCGATCAGGGGTTTCCCGGGTAGGGCACCGTTGGATTCCACGGCCCTCGCGTCGAGGCGGACGGCCACAGGTTCGACGCTCGAGAGAAGCTTCATCCCCTCGTCCAGGTTTTCGGCAAGGACCCCGGCACCATACTCTCCAAGGGCAGCCTCGACGGCGACCTCGTAGCCGGGGCGGGCCCGGATCACCTCGTAGAGCCGCGTTGTCACGCCCTCAGGAGCCGTCTCCCTCAGCGCACGTACCCTGGATTCTGCCCTCCCAATAGCGGCAGCCAGGGCCCCGCGCCTGCGGCTGACTTCCTCGGCGAGCTCATCCACCCTTGCGAGCATGCCACTCACCTGCTCGAGCGCTTCGCCGAGATTCTCCGTCGTCCCTTGATTTCTTGCCCCTTCGAGGTTCGAGATCACGGCCCCAAGGCGCGCAAGTCCCTCCTCGGAGATCCCGCGGTGCTCTCCATCGGACCCGAGCCCGGCGAGTCGCGTGCGCAGCCCATCCAACTCCCTGGCCAGCCTGTCGCTCTCTTGCTCAGCGGAGGCACTCTCCTCGCGCGACTTCGTTACGACCTTCTGCAGCCGGTCTGACTCTTCTCGCCTCCCGACGCTCTCGGCTTCGAGGTCTCTGGCGCCCTCCTCGAGGCCATCTAGAGTCCGCGACACCCGGCGCAGCTCGTCTTCCAGGCGGGAGACGGCGAGTTTCATCTCACCCTCGCGTCCGCGGCCCGCCTCTAGCCGCAAGAGAGTCCTGTCGGAACGCAGAGCCTCGACTCGCAGGTCCTCGGCACCATCCTCGAGGGCTTCGAGTCGTCGCTCGGTCTTCCCGAGTTCCTCCTCGAGTCGTTGCAGGCGGCTTTCGATCCCTGCTTCTTCTTCACGAACGTTCCGCTCGCTCGCGGCCAGCTCCGCAGCATGGGTCCTGGCCCCGTCGAGCTTCGCCCTGAGTCCTTCGAGTCCCCTGGTCGCGACCCGATACAGGTGTGCCAGCGAGAGCTCGCGGTAGCGGGATTCGATCTCGCGGTACGCGCGGGCGGCGGCTGCCTCTCTTTCTATCCTGCGCAACTGGCCTTTGAGCTCTGCCTCGAGCTGGCGGCTCTGCTCGAGTTGGCTAGCGGCCCTCTCCAGGCGGCGGCTGGCCGAGATGCGCCGCCTCCTGTAGACGCCGAGTCCGGCGGCCTCTTCGAGCGCGAGCCGGCACGCGGCCGCCCCACCAGCGACGATCGAATCAACAGCGCCCTGGCGCAGGATACTGTGGCGTCCCAGCCCTGCCTCACCAGCGACGGCGCGTACGTCCGCAAGCCGCGCGCGGGAGCCATTGATCCTGTACTCCGACTCGCCGCCCCGCGAGATGCGGCGCGTCATGGAAACTTCTTTGTAAGGGAGCGAGATCCGGCCACCTTCGTTATCGAGAACGAGGGTGACCTCGGCGGCGCTCGCACCCGAGAGCGTCTCCGAGCCGGCGAAGATCAACTCGCTCATGGCCCCGGCCCGCAGTACCCCAGGGCTCTGCTCCCCGATTGCGAAGAGCACAGCGTCGGTGATGTTGCTCTTCCCCGAACCGTTCGGCCCGACGATCGAAGTGATGCCCCCTTCGAGCGGCATCCTGACGGGCCTGGCGAAGGTCTTGAAGCCCTTGATATAGATCGCCGACAGCACTGAACAGGTATTTTACGCAACTTCTGCTCCGAAAGCACGCGGAAAAGTGCAGCAAAACAGCTATCAGCAGGTCAGCACGGCGGCTGCGCCGCCTTGTCAGCACGCTCAGGCCTTCAAGGCCTTCGCTCGTCCGCATCTCAGCCGGTCAGCTACGTACAGTGTGGTGAGACGCTGGTGTACTCGAGAGATTGCCAGAGGAGCACCTACTCATCGAGAGCCGTCCCCTCCCACGAGACCTGACTAGCCGGCGTGCTGACTAGCTGAAGTGCTACGCGCTCACGTGCACTTCCACGGTGGAGCGTGGGACGGGGCGGATGCCGAGAATCTCCAGGGCGGTTCTGGCCGCGGTCTGCTCGCTCTCTTTTATGGAGCTGCCTTCACCGGTTGAGACTTCCTTTCCGTCCACGGAGACCCTGGAGATGAAGCTCGGCCTGTGCGCCGGTCCTTGCTTGGAGATAACCCGGTACGTCGGCCTGAGCCCGTCTGCCTGCAGAGTCTCCTGGAGGAGCGTCTTCCAGTCACGCAGCTCGTCGGTATCGACCTCTGCGGGGTTGAAGATCTCATCCAGCGTCCGCAAGACCAGGTCCCTGTCTATAAGGTAGGCAGCCCCGATAATGGCCTCTACGGTGTCGGCGATGACCGAGTCGTTTATGACGGAGCTCTCGATGATCTCCTCTATGCCTTCGCTCCGGCCAACCATTGCGAGAAACGACTTCCTGACCAGATGGGCCCTGATGCGCGTCAGATCCCCCTCCAGTAGCTCGGGGTAGCCGTGGAAGACGAGCTCTGCGACGCGGCTGTTCAAGACAGAGTCCCCGAGGAACTCCAGCCTCCCGTTCGATTCGTAAGGGTCTGCCACGCTCGGATGGGTCAACGAACGCTGCCTCAAAGGTTCTGGTAGGATCGCTATGAGGTCTCTTATAGACATCTCGTTCTCTATTCTACACTTGTAAATGCGATCACGACATTATGCCCACCGAATCCCATCGAATTGGAGATGGCGACTTTGAGGTCGGGAGACTCGATGGGCTCGCTTCCGACGTAGTTGAGCTCTTCGCAATCTTCTGCCAGGTTCTCCAGGTTGATCGTCGGTGGGACGATCTTGTGCTTTAGTGCAAGGGCGCACATGATGCCTTCGGTGGCGCCGACTGCCCCGAAGGAGTGCCCCGTCATCGACTTCGTGCCAGATACCAGGGCGTGCGGCACTACCCTAGATATCGCCCTCGTCTCTGGTCCGTCTCCGGTCGGGGTGGCTGTGGCGTGGGCGTTGACGTGGCCTACGTCTTCGGCGGCGATCCCAGAATCCTCGAACGCGTGGATCATCGCCCTCTCGACGCCGCGGCCATCCTCGTCCGGGGCGGTCACGTGGTAGGCGTCGGTCGTGCGGCCGTAGCCGGCGACGGCAGAGACCGGTTCGGCGCCCCGGCGCTCGGCGTGCTCCTCGCTCTCGAGGACGAGGGCCCCGGCACCTTCGCTCATCACGAAGCCGTCGCGGCCCTCGTCGAAGGGGCGGCTCGCGCCGGCGGGGTCATCGTTGCGGCGGCTCACGGCCCTTATCGCGCAGAAACCAGCCATCGAGAGCGGCGTTATAGGGGCTTCCGAAGAACCGGCGATCACCACGTCGGCGTCTTTGCGCCGGATCAGCTCGAGACCCTCGGCGATCGCCTCCCCTCCTGTGGCGCAGGCAAGGACAGGACACTGGCTCGGCCCCGTGGCGCCGAGCACGATAGCGAGTTGCCCGGCAGCCATGTTTGGGACCATCATCGTGATCAGGAACGGGCTGACCCTTCCTGGTCCCCGCTCGTGCATTACCCTGTACTCGCGCTCCCAGGTCGAGAGCCCTCCGATACCGCTGCCCATCACAATGGCGACCCGCTCGGGCCTCTCGCGGATCAGGTCGACTATCCCGGCACTCTCCGCAGCCTGTATCCCTGCGGCTATGCCGAGCTGGGCGAAGCGGTCCATCCTGCGAGCCTGCTTCTTGCTGACAAAGTCCGTCGGGTCGAAATCCCAGCACTCGCCGGCGATCCGCGAAGGATAAGGGGAGGGGTCGAAGAGCGTGATCTCCCCTATCCCGCTCTTGCCGTGCAGGGCCGCATCCCAGAAGTTCTCGACCCCTGTTCCTAGGGGCGTCACGGCCCCTGTTCCGGTGATGAGCGCCCTCCCACCCGCGTCAGGGTCGGTCACGCGGCCTGATGCTCCGTCACGTAGTCAACGGCCTCCTCGACCGTGGTTATCTTCTCGGCCTCCTCATCGGGGATCTCTATCCCGAACTGCTCCTCGAGCTCCATGATGAGCTCTACCAGATCCAGGGAGTCAGCCTCCAGATCCTCGCGGAAGGAGGCGTCGGGCGTGACGTCGCCCTCATCCACTCCCAATCTGTCGGCGGTGATCTCCTGTATCTTGCCGAGTATCTCTTCGCGGTCCAAGTCGTCTCTCCTCTCGAAGACTCTTACAAATTACTATGTACCCATCCAGCGATAGCGCGTAGTGTAAACCCAAAACGCTTTACTGCATAGTCATGCCGCCGTCGACGGCAATGGTCTGTCCCGTAACGTATCCGGCGTCTTCGCCGGCCAGGAACGCAACGACCTCAGCCACCTCTTCCGCGTGCGCGAACCTGCCCGCCGGTACCTGGCCTTTGATCTGGTCCTTGACCTTGTCGGACAGGCTGCGGGTCAACTCGGTCTCGACGTACCCTGGCGCGACCACGTTGGCGGTGATGCCGCGCTGCGCCACCTCCCGCCCAACGCTCTTGGTGAAGCCGATAATCCCTGCCTTGGAAGCGGCGTAGTTAGCCTGCCCCGCGTTCCCGACGAGCCCGACGACGGAGGAAACGTTGACGATTCTTCCCCATCTCGCCCTTATCATCGGCCTAAGTGCGGCCCGCGTGCAAAGGTAGGTGCCCTTGAGGTTGGTCCTCAACACCTCATCGAACTCTTCTTCCTTCATCCGCATCATCAGGTTGTCCCTGGTCAAGCCAGCGTTGTTGACGAGTATCTCGACCTGCCCCAGGGCTTCGCCCACGCCCTCGAACAGCGCAGCAACGTCTGCGGGGTCGGCGACGTCACCCTTGAAGATCTCGCAGAGGACCCCGGCCTCCCTGACTTCCTCTGCCACCTCCTCCGCCGTCGTGTCGTTGGAACGGTAAGAGATCGCCACGTTCGCTCCTTCGTTCGCGAGTCGCACGGCCACGGCGCGGCCTATTCCCCTTCCGCCGCCCGTGACGACGGCGACGCGTCCGTCCCGGATCATTCGACTTCCCCTCTCTCGGCGAAGGCGAACATGAGATCGGCCTCACAGACGCGCTCGTCCCCGACCGTAGCCCTGCCTTTGCCCCTTCCGACTCTGCCTTTGAGACGGAGAATCTCGACCTCCATTCTGAGCACATCGCCAGGAAGGACCTGCCTGCGGAACCTGACGCCGTCTATCCCTGCGAAGAGCGCGAGTTTGTCCGCGTGCTCCCCGCCGGCCATGACGCCGACGGCGCCTACCTGGGCCATCGCTTCGATGATGAGCACACCTGGCATGACCGGGTAGTCGGGGAAGTGACCCTCGAAGAATGGCTCGTTCTGGGTAACGTTCTTTACGCCCACGGCCCGCACCCCGGCTTCGAGCTCCTCGATCCTGTCGACCAGCAGGAAGGGATAGCGGTGAGGGATGAGGTCCCGGATCTGGGCCGGTCCGAGCGGCGCCCTCACGAGAGCACCTCCCTGGCCGTCCGCCCCTCTACGTCTCTTCTCTTGAAGTCCCGCAACATCCTTGTCAGAGTCCCATCCTCCCCTGCCTCGAAGATCTCACGCACCCCCAGAGCCAGCAGTCGCTCTACCACGTCCACCCACCGCACAGGGGAAAGCATCTGCTTCCGCAATGCCTCGCGCACCCCGTCCGCCGTCGCCAACACCACCCCATCCGTCGCCCCGACCATCGGTATCTCCGGTTCTTCCAACTCTACTCCTCGGAGAAGCTCGTCCATCTCCCCGGTAGCCCCTTCCATGAGCGGCGAATGGAAAGCGCCGGATACCTCGAGGGGCACCTTCCGCCCGCGCACGCGCTCGGTCACTCTCTCGAGCGCATCCATCTGCCCGGAGACGACGGTCTGGCGCGGGGTATTGAAGTTCGCCGCGACGACGATGCCGCTGGCCTCCTCGGTAGCCCTTACGACGCTATCTGGGTCGGCGCCGATCAGGGCCACCATCCCTCCGGGATTCTCCCTAGACGCCTCGTTCATCAGGCGATCCCTCTCGGCCACGAGCCTAACACCGTCAGCGAGACCGAGGCTCCCCGCCGCGTGGGCCGCAGCGTATTCTCCGAGCGAGTGCCCGGCCACCACGTCGGGCTCTATCCCGGCCTCCCGCAATCGGTAGAGAAGGTCAACGGAGCCAGCGAATACCGAGAGCTGGTAAAGCACCCCCGTGTCGCCGACATAGTCGAGCACGGCGTCGCGGGCGGCGCCGGTGATCTCCCCTCCTACGGTGCCCTGTCCTGGGAAGACAAAGGCCCGTTCTATCTCACCGCCCCTCAAACTAGATCCTGTACAGGTTCGCAGCCCAGGTCAGGCCGAAACCGAAACCGACGGTGATCACGTACTTTCCCGGCTCCATCGCATCGTAGATGTCAGGGTAGGAGAGCGGGATGCTCGCCGCCGAAGTATTCCCGAACCTGTCGAGGTTGATCACGACCCTGTCCTCGGGTATCTCCATCTTCCGTATCGCGGAGCGTATTATGCGTG
>JBPCIR010000101.1:0-4508 GCA_051006095.1 Rubrobacter sp.
GGAACGGACGCTTCGACGCCTGGCGCAAAGAGTTCCCCGACCTCCTGGAGGAGTGGGAGCAGGCCTGGAGCGGCAACCCCGCGCCCGGCTACGAAGAGAAGCTGCCGAGGTGGGACCCGTCCGAGACCGAGAAGATGGCGACGCGCAAGGCCGGGGGTGCGGCGATGGACGCCTTCGGAGAGTACGCCCCGACCATGATCGGCGGCGCCGCCGATCTCGTGGGCTCCACCAACACCGCCTTCTCCAACGGGGGGATCTTCTCGCCCCAAAACGCGGGGCGCAACATCGCCTACGGCATCCGCGAACACGCGATGGGAAGCTCCATCAACGGCATCGCGGTGCACGGCGGAATGGTCCGTCCCTACGGCTCGACGTTCCTCATCTTCTCGGACTACATGCGCCCGGCCGTCAGGCTCTCGGCGCTCATGGGCATCAAGGTCGCCTGGATCTGGACGCACGACTCGGTCGGCCTCGGCGAGGACGGCCCGACGCACCAGCCCATCGAGCACTACATGGCCCTGCGAGCCATACCGAACCTGACCGTCATAAGGCCCGCCGACGCCAACGAGACGTCGGTGGCCTGGCAGAGCGCCTTCGAGACCGACGGGCCCGTGGCGCTGCTCCTGACCCGTCAGAACGTCCCCGTCCTCGACCCCGGCCCGGCCGATGGCGCCCTGCGCGGCGCGTACATCAGGGAGGATGCGGAGGGCGGCGAGCCCGAGGTCATCCTCATAGGGACCGGATCAGAGGTCGCCGTAGCGCTCGAAGCGAGAAGGCTGCTCTCCGAGCAGGGGGTGGACGCCCGCGTGGTGAGCATGCCGTCGTGGGAGATCTACGACGCCCAGGATGAGGGCTACAAGGACTCGGTCCTGCCGCCGTCCGTCGAGGCGCGCGTCTCGGTGGAGGCCGGGGTACCCACCGGCTGGGAGCGCTACGTCGGCTTCCGCGGCCGGAGCGTCGGGATCGACCGCTACGGGGCCTCGGCGCCGGGCGAGGAACTGCTGCAGGAACTCGGGATAAGCCCGGAGAACGTGGCGAACGAGGCCCTGGATCTCCTGGGACGCTCGGAGCGCGTCGGCAAGGGCGAAGGCACGCCCGCCGTCGAGGACACCGACCCTTCGGAGGGGCACTCCTAGAGAAACCGCGGAACCGCTCTTACGGGCGAGGCGAAGGAACGGGAAGCCCACCCGGTTTCCCGTCCTCCCAGAAAAATAGGAGGCACGAGATGAACGAGAACCTCAAGAAAGCGGCGGAGTTGGGGCAGGGGATCTGGATAGACTCCATCAGCCGCGACGACCTGGTAGATGGTGGCGCGTTGCAAACGATGATCGAGGACGGCGTCGTGGGGGTGACCTCGAACCCCTCCATCTTCCAGAAGGCCATCTCCGAGTCGGAGCTCTACGACGAGCAGCTAGAAGAGGCCTCCAAGGAGACGGACGACCCGAAAGAGCTCTTCTGGAAGCTCGCGGTGAGGGACATCCAAGACGCCTGCGACATCCTCGCCCCGGTCTACGAGCGCACCGCCACCAAGGACGGCTACGTCTCCCTGGAGGTCTCTCCCGACATCGGGTACGACGCGCCGAAGACGGTGGACGAGGCGTTGATGCTCCACGATTTGATCGACCGGCCTAATCTTCTGGTCAAGATACCGGCCACGCAGCCGGGGCTCGCGGCCATCGAGGAGGTCATCCGCAACGGCAAGAGCGTGAACGTCACCCTGATCTTCTCCCTGGACCGTTACAAGGCGGTTGCTCGCGCTTACATCCGGGGCTTGCAGCGCCTTGTGGCCGAAGGCGGAGACCCGTCCGGGGTGGCGAGCGTGGCGAGCTTCTTCGTCTCCCGCGTGGATTCCGAGGGGGACAAGCGGCTCGAAGAGGCCGGGCGGCCTGACCTGCGGGGCAGGCTCGCCATCGCCAACGCCAAGCTCGCGTACGCGGCCTTCGAGGAGATCTTCTCCGGCGAGGACTGGACCTTTCTGGAGTCGAAGGGCGCGAACAAGCAGCGCCCTCTCTGGGCCTCGACCTCGACCAAGAACCCTGACTACCCCGACACCATCTACGTGGACAACCTCATCGGCCCGGACACGGTGAACACCATGCCCGGCTCGACGCTCCAAGCGACGATGGATCACGCCGAGATCCGTCCGACCCTCAAGGAGGGTATCGAGGACGCCAAAAGGCTCCCGCGTATCCTGGCCGAGGCCGGCGTGGACTACAAGGACGTCACGGAGACGCTGGAGAAGGAGGGCGTCGCGAAGTTCATGGACTCGTTCGACGAACTGCTCGACGAGATACGCCAGAAGGGCCGCAAGCTGGTCAAGCATTAGTGCGGACTTCCGAGAAGCACTTCTCGTAGGGCTATACTGGCCTTCACCGTGAGTTTGGCGAGAGAAGGAAGGGATTGTGAATCTGAAGCAGAGGGCGCTGGCGGGAGTGCTCGGCGGGTTTTCGGCGACGCTCGTCCTGTCGGGTCTGCGCGAGGCCTTCACGAGGGTCGGGCTGGTCTTCGAGACCGCTCCCATGCAGGTGGTGGATCGCGTCGAGGAGCTCGGCCTCGTTGGGGATCTCTCGCCCGGGCGGCGACGCCTTCTGACCGTGGCAGCCCACTTCGCCTACGGCATGGGAACCGGAACGGCCTTCGGCTTCCTGCGCCGAGAACGGGGTGGGCCTACGGAGGAAGCCGCCGTGGGCGCAGCGCTGGGGCTGCTCGTCTGGGGCGTAGGGTGGGCCAGCTGGTTGCCACTCGCCGGTGTCCACCGAGCGCCCTGGACCGAGCGCACGCCCAAGGTGCTGCTGCCCGTGTTAGACCACGCGGTGTTCGGGGCGGCGTGGGGGCTGGCGAACTGGGCAGTCGGTGGACGTGCGAGGGACGACTAGATAAGGGACACTCGAAGGGGACGGAATACCGCCGGGGTGAGGACGTAGTGTCCAAGGGTGTTAGGACCGGGGCTATGCCGAACTTCTTAGAACGCCGTCAAGGCGAAGTTCGCAGAATGCACCTACCACGCACTCCGGTGAATAGGCTGCGGAAGACCCTCTCTGTAGATAATACGTGGAGCCTTTTCAGGGTAGTAAAATATTGTTGAGGGAGGAAGCGCTGTTCTTATGCCGATGTCCCTACAAGAACAAATACGGTTGCTCTCGATGGTCGATGTCCTGGGTCCCCTCACCGATGAGGAGATGGAGGATCTGGCCAAGCGCGCACCAGACACCTTCCTCGAGCAAGGCGACATCCTCTACAGCCCCAAGGAGGGCACGGAGAGGCTTTTCATCCTAAAGGAGGGCAGGGTGCACCTCTACGAGGTAGACGAAAGCGGAGATGAGATCACACTCTCTGTGGTCGAGGACGGCAACGTCTTCGGGGAGATGGCCCTGACCGGCCAGAACCTTTCGGGGCTCTACGTCAGGGCCATCTCCCCCTCGACGGTGGTCTCTTTGAGACGCGAGGAGCTGGAGAGGCTGATCATGAACAAGCCCGAGGTGGGCTTGAGGCTTGTGTGCGAGCTAGCCGAGAGGCTGCATGCCTCTGAGACTCGCTACGCCGACATCATAGGCAAGGACGTCCCTGCGCGGCTCGCCACCCTGATCCTATAGCTTGTGGACTCAGAAGGAGTGGTCAGCAGCGAGAGCTACCGCATCCCCACCCACTACACCCACGAGCAGCTAGGCTCGATGATCGGCTGCAAGCGGGTGGCAGTGACCCGCGCCTTCCGCAAACTCGAGGACGCCGGGGCTGTCGAGCTCGAGGATCGGCGCATCATCGTCAAGGACATAGATGCCCTGAAGGACCTGGCCCAGGCTAGGTAAAGAGGACGGCGTTCGTGGTGTTTGGCCGGAGGCTGAAGCTTGGGGCTTTGCAGGACTGAACTTCTGAGAATTTTCCTTCCACGCTGTGAGTATCCTGGAGAATGGCTGTGGGCGACGCCTCGGACCGGCCTGACCCTCCTTCCACGTGGGCCAAAGGTGCCTTGCGAGTGACTCGTCGGCCGGACGCTTTGGTGTCGCCCGACGGCCGCCCGGGACCGGAGCGTCGTGACCTCATAGGAGCTCGCCGGTGACGTGACCCCTCACAGTATCGTCCGTTCTCTCCCGCTCCCCGGCTCGAAGTGACCGCGACATCGAAAGGAGCTGCGGACGTGACGACGATCGGCGCCGAAAGGCCGGACACCGAGGTAGCGGTGATCCTGGGCGTGGACACGCACCTCGACTTCCACGCGGCTGTGGCCGTGGACCATCTGGGCACACGCCTGGGCGAGTCGAGCGTGCCAACGACCGTGAAGGGTTACGAGGGGCTCCTCCGCTGGGCGGAGGATTTCGGCCCCGTGAGGTGCGTCGGGGTAGAAGGGACCAGCAGCTACGGCGCCGGACTCGCCCGGCACTTGAGAGCGATGGCGATCCCGGTGATGGAGATCCAAAGGCCGAAGCGCCGGCACCTCAGGCGCAAAGGCAAGTCCGACCCTATCGATGCCGAGGCCGCTGCTCGGGCGGTGTTGGCAGGCGAGGCGGCGG
>JBPCIR010000102.1:0-15981 GCA_051006095.1 Rubrobacter sp.
TCCAGGACCGCAAAGAGTCAGTCTCGGCGGTTATAGACGGGTTCTACTACCCAATCTTTCACTGCTATCCAGTTTTCAAGGCCTCAAGCCCCTGCCTCTCGGCGGAGCCGACGGAGTCTACCTTCTCGAAGCGACTAAAACGCCCACCTTTCGGCGGGCCAGGTGAACGCTCCCATTCTGTCGGGAGTTCTAACCTATGTGCCGCTTTCGATTTTCAAGTAGTTCCCCGTCATCAGCTAGAGAAGTATAGCACCAGGCCCCGAGGTGTCAAACTCGTTTCTCGGGTCTTTTCAGAGAGCGAGCCTGGCGTAGCGGCGCTTGCCGACCTGCAGCACCTTGCCTTCGAGGTCCCTACTCGGGAGCGAGAGCCTCTCGTCGCGAACGACCTGGCCGCCGACCCTGACCGCCCCGCCCTTTATAAGGCGGCGCGCTTCACCGTTGGTGTTGGCGAAGCCGGCGCGTGTGATCAGGTCGACTATCCAGATCTCCTCCTGCTCTGGTAAGCGGACAACGGGCGCATCCTCGGGCACCTCGCGGCGAACGACGGTGTCGAAGTGCTTCTCGGCGCCGGCCACGGCGGGCTCCCCGTGGAACCTACCTACGAGCGAACGGGCCAGCTCGCGTTTCTGCTCGACGGGCTCGGCCTCTGGCATGGGCCCGCCGAGCAGTAGTGAGTAGTAGTCGGGCATCAGGTAGTCTGGGATACTCATTGCCTTCCCGAACATCTCGCCCGGCGGGTCGGTTACGCCTATGTAGTTGCCGACTGACTTGCTCATCTTGATCTTCCCGTCAGTGCCGACGAGGAGCGGGGTCGTGACGACGCACTGCGGCCTCTTCCCGTAGTACTCCATCACCTGCCGGCCCATGAGCAGATTGTAGAGCTGGTCGGTGCCGCCGAGCTCTACATCGGCTTCTATGGCAACGGAGTCGTAGGCTTGCATGAGCGGATATAGAAGCTCCGTCAACGTTATGGGGTCGTTGGCAGCGTAGCGCTTGCTGAAGTCGTCCCGCTCCAGGATTCGGGCTACCGTGGTCGCCCTGGTCAGCTCTATCAGGTCGGCCATCGTCAAAGGCGCGAGCCACTCGGAGTTGTGGCGGACCTCGGTCCTCGCGCGGTCGAGGATCACATAGGCCTGCTGGAGATAGCTCAGCGTGTTCTCTTCTATCTGCTCCGGAGAGAGGATCGGACGCGTCTTCGAACGCCCGGAAGGGTCGCCTACGCGCGCGGTGTAGTCCCCTATCACGAGCACAGCGGTGTGCCCGAGGTCCTGGAAGGCGCGAAGCTCCTCGAGTACGACGGCGAAGCCGAGGTGAATGTCAGGGGCAGTGGGGTCTATCCCCAGCTTAACCCTTAACGTCTCGCCCCCCGCGAGACGCCTGTCGAGCTCCTCGCGGGGGATCACGTCAACGGCGTTTGTGTAGATCGATCGACGCTCTGGAAAAGCGTTCATTAACAGATCGCAACCTTCTCGCAATATCAATGTAACCTGCGTCGGCGTAGTGTAGTATACCGGCTCGATGGCCCGCACCTACCAGAACAAAACCAGTCGGGGCGCGAGGGCCGGGGGGGTCCGAAGGCCGGTACGTCTACCAGAGCACCGCAAGAAGGGAGTGGCTTCCCGCAAGAGCCCGGCCTCGAAGATTCTGCGCGCCACAGGCGTCTTGTTTCTGTGCGTGCTGGTCGCCGGGGCGGCTTTCGCGGCCGGCGGCTACCTCGGGCTGATCGAGGGCGTGCAGAAGCTGGACGAGCCGCGGACCTACGAGACCCATCCCACCTACATATACTCGGCCCCGCTCGGCGGCAACGAGGACTCGCGGCGTGTGATCGGGACGATTTTCGAAGGCCAGAACCGCAAGACGGCTTCGCTCTCGGAGATGCCGCCGCACCTACTCGACGCCGTGGTCGCAAAAGAAGACGAGCGCTTCAGGGAGCACGGCGGAGTCGACCTCTGGGGGATCATGCGCGCTTTGTGGGTCGACATCAGGGCAAGAGAGGCCGTCGAGGGCGCGAGCACCATCACCCAGCAGTACGTGAGGAACGCTTACCTCTCCCAGGACCGTTCGATCAAGAGGAAGGTCAAAGAAGCCCTCATAGCCATCGAGGTGGAGCGCAAAGAGGACTCCAAAGACCAGATCATCGCCGACTATCTGAACACCGTCTACTTCGGCAACAACGCCTACGGGGTGGAGGCGGCCGCCGAGACCTACTTCAACAAGTCGGTCGAGGATCTGAGCCTCACAGAGTCGGCGACCCTGGTCGGGCTCTTGTGGTCCCCTTCGGTCCTCGGAGAGGACCCCGAGGGGGCGCAGTATCAGCGAGACCTCGTACTGACGAAGATGTTCGACACGGGCTACATCTCGAGCCAGGACTATAACCGGGCCCTCGAGGTGCCGATATCTGAGGACTGGCCGGCCAACGCGCCGACCACGTCGGGCTTCTCCGGGCCCGCGCTCACGCGCGGCTTCGCCCAGTACGCCCACGACGAGCTCATACAACGCTATGGTGTGAATACCGTCCTCCAGGGCGGTCTCAGCGTCTACACGACCATTGACCTGCAGGATCAGATCTCCGCCCACGAGATCGCATACGGGACCTCCGGATACCTCCCCGATGCGGATGACCCCGACCTCGCCCTCGTCACCATAGAGCCGGAGACCGGCCGCATAAAGACCATGGTCGGCGACAGAGACGAGAATTCCCAGTTCAACCTCGTCACCCAGGGCAGGCGCCAGCCAGGCAGTTCGTTCAAGCCGTTCGCCCTCATCGCGGCCCTGGAGCAGGGTATAGATCCCGACACCACTTACGTCTCGGAGAAGAAGGAGTACAAGGTCGACGTCGGCCTCGACAGACCGGAGACGTGGACGGTACAGAACTACGACGGCATCGTGCGGGGCAGGATCAGCCTGAAAGAGGCGCTGTGGTGGTCGGATAACACGGTCTTCGCTGATCTGGCGATGAACGCCGAAGGCCGCGGCCTCAAAAACGGTCCCGAGAAGATCGCCGACGTCGCGAGGAGGTGCGGGATCATCACGAACCTGCCCGAGCATCCCAAGCCTTCGATCGTACTCGGGGCGTACGAGGTCTCTCCACTCGACATGGCATCGGCCTACGCTACCATCGCGAACGACGGACGCAGGGTCGAACCGACCGCGATCTCGAAGGTGGTGAGCAACGAGGGCGATGACGATGAGAAGGTGCTCTACGTGGCACCTGAGCATCCCGAAGGCAAGCAGGTCATATCCGAGGACATAGCCGACGAGGCGACCGGGATCATGATAGGAGACGTCACGGAAGGTTTAGCTAAGGACGCCTCCCTGGGAGACCGCCCCGTCGCAGGCAAGACGGGTACCAGCGAGAACTTCTTCGACGCCTGGTTTATCGGTTTCACGCCCGAACTTGTAACGGGCACATGGATGGGCTACGCCGAAGGCGGGGATACCCTGGAGTACGTCCTCGAATACGCCCGCAAGTTGCACGAACTCCCTGGCGGCATCACCCCGGCCCAGATCTGGAAGTCCTACACTCAGGTCATCCTGAAGGACGAACCCATCGAACAGTTCGACGGCGTCGAGGTACCCGAGAAAGTAGACCGCTCCACAGCTCCAGGACCAGGCGCGAAGAATACTCCAGCGGGCGCCCGTAAACACGCGCCCGCACCTCCGAGGTCCAGAGAGCGGGCGCCAGAGACCCGTCGGGCCGCGGCGGCGAGCGCTTCGGCATCCAGCGTCTCCCCGTCGAGAGCCAGACCCGCTCGGGCCGAGCGCGCCGGAGCCGCGCGCTACAGGGACGTGCGTACCAGCGCTAGCCCCGCATCTCGGTAGCCCTCGGTGGAACGGAGACGTTTTCGTCGCCGTCGATCAGGTAACGCCACGGCAGTTCGGTCCCGCGTGTTATTCCGATCCGGGTCGTCTGGACGATGCCCTGAGGCGCATCTCCTCCTTCCGAGATAGTCAGGCTACCTGAAGTGAGATCCTGCCCATCGTAATTCAGGTCGACGCCGAGGGCCTGGGTCAGGCGGCCAGGACCGTTACAGAGGTCATGCGCCCGACCCCGCCGCCGCTCCATCAAATCCTCGCCGTCAGAGGGGCGTAGCGCCCGGATCAAGACGGCGCTCCCGACCCCCTCGGGCTCGCAGACGACGTTGAGCAGATTGTGGGTGCCGTAGGAGAGGTAGACGTAGGCGATGCCTGGCGGGCCGAAGATGTTACGGTTGCGCATCGTGGGCCCCTTGTAAGCGTGGCATGCCGGGTCCTCGGGGCGGTACGCTTCGGTCTCGACGATCACTCCCGCTGTCCTTCCTTCGGGGGTCTCCTGGGAGAGGACGCAGCCCAGGAGGTCGACAGCGACCTGCCTTGGATCCCTGTCGTAGAAGTCGGCCTTCAGAACATCTTGGGAGATGCCTGTTCCCCCGTGAGGTCCGTTATGCGGCGGGAGAGTTCGTCGAGGTCGAGCCCCGCTTCGGAGCGAATGGACGATTTCAGAAGGGGACGGACCTGGCCGATCTGCAACTGCAACTCGCGCAGCAGCTCGGACGCCCCGCTCTCGGCCCCGACCATGTCCCTGAGGATCGTCCCTTCCGTACGGCCGGCGACCAGCGGCTCGGGCAGCCCATCGACGTAGACGAGTGTTCGACGTCCGCTTCCGCGGTCCTCTTCTATCGGGACGAGGGCCACGATATTGTCGGCCCTCACGTACTTGCCGAACCCGAGGGTGACGATACGGTCCGCTATAACCTTCATCTCGATGAAATCTCCATCCTACAAACCCTTATAACATCCCCGTCGCCTTCGGGCGACCCGTCGGCGGCTACTGTACGACACAATCCGAACTCTCTCCTGAGGCGGGGAAAGCGTGGGCCAGCGCGTCCGCCGACAGACGGGCGCGGTGCCGGTAGCCCTCCGAGGTATAGTGGGTCCCGTCCGAGATATACCAGCTGTCTTCCGCCAGCGAAGCCCAGTCGAAGACCCGCACGTTCGGGTACTTCGCGCAGGCGTCTACGACCGCACGGTTCCAATCCTGCATGTTGGCCTCCGCGTAAGGGCCGGACTCCAGCAACGTTTTCACTGTAAGCCACATCACCGGCTGGTCGCCCATCACCCGCATCATACGCCTGATCCTGGCCTCGAGCCCCACCATCGAACCCACGTAGACGTTAGCCGTGTCGTTCATGCCGAGCGCGATCACCCAGCATCCCTCGAAGCCACCGGCCTTCAGTTCACGCACCAGCGTATGACCACTGGCCTGTTCCTCCGATAGCGTCTCGACGATCGACCTGGCGCCCGAGATCTCTAAGTACTGTGACGTGGCGCCTACCCGCGCGTACTGCGCACCCAGGCGGTGGTCGGGGTTGGGCAAATAGTTCGGCAAAACCATGCCCTCAGACGTAGAGTCGCCGATGTAAGCAACCGAATTGCAGGAGGACATGGTGGCTGACGCAGCCTCTGATGTCTTCGGCTCTCGTGCCTTCTGCTCTGGTTTCTGCCTGGTGGGTTGCTTTGCCTGTGATGCCGCTTTCTCCGGCGTCGAAGCCTCCGGATCGGGAGTGGTGGTCGGAGCAGCGACCGTAATGTGTGTCGAGACCCCGGGGTCTATGGGCCCCTTTTCGGATCTGGCCGCAAGCCCACTGCTCTGGGCGCGTGGGCTGACCATCCCGGAGAGGCCGGCGTAGTCCAACGCAATGACGCCTACCGCAACCACGGATACCACCCCGGTGAGAAACGGCCGCCGAGGCAGATAACTCGCCAGTGGGGCTGCCCTCCACCACCTGACCTTGAATCGGGTTCGAGCCCAGATCCGGCCTATGGCGCCGCGGCGGATGGGTTCCTCGAAGAACTGCCAGGAGAGGGCGGCAACAGCGATGGTCGCGACCACCTGGATCGCTTCCAGGCCAAGACTCGCCTTCTGCTGCATGCTCGGTGCCGTGAGCACGATTATCGGGAAGTGCCAGAGGTAGATGCCGTACGAGCGCACCCCCAGCCAGCGCAGCGGCGCCCAGCCCAGTGCCACGCCGAGCCAGCTTGCGGGATGCACGAGGGCGGTTACGGTCAGGACCGTGGCCACGGAAAGGAGAACGATCCCGCCCTTGTACAGCAACGACGAGTACTCACTAGTCCGCCAGATCAAGAGCCCTATGACGACCAGTCCGGCGACTCCCGCTGTATCCAACAACAGGCGGCCGGGAACGGTAATACGGTCGACGCGAAGCTTGCGGCTCGGCCAAACCATGGCCAGGGCGGCGCCGAGGAGGAGGCCGAAGGCTCGGGTGTCTGTCCCCTCGTAGACCCGCGTCGGGTCGACGCCGGGCTCGTAAATCCAGGCCATTGCGGCGGCGGAGAGGGCAGCGCCAGCCAGGGTCAATCCGGCCAGCATGTAGCGCCCTGGGACGTAACGCAGGCCGAGCCAGAGCAAGAAAGGCCAGATCAGGTAGAACTGTTCCTCCACAGCCAGGGACCAAAGGTGGTCGAGCGGCGGAGGCGGGCCGAAACGGGCGAAGTAGGACGCTTCGCGGACGATGTTCCACCAGTTGCTCACGTAGGCAACAGCGGCGAGCACGTCTCCCCTGAGGCCTGAGAGCAAGGACCGATCCAGCAACGTAATCCACGCCACCACCACCGCAAGCATCAGGAAGAGGGCGGGCAGTAGCCGCCGCGCCCTGCGGAGCCAGAAGTCGCCGAGCCGGAGGCGCCCCAGAGCCTCGCGTTGGCCGAGGAGCAGGTCGGTTATCAGGTAACCGCTCAGGGTGAAGAACACACCGACGCCGAGGAGGCCCCCTGGTGCCAGGCCTGGATCCAGGTGGTAGGCGATAACGGCAAGCACGGCTAAGGCCCGTAAGCCATCGAGCCCTGGCATGTAGCGCTGGGAGCTCCCTACCGGCTTAGGCATAATGCCTGCTCCAGGCGCCAGTAGAGTACGGGCCGATACTCACCATGACCGCCCTACCAGTCATCATGGGACTCAACTGCCGTTGCCCCTCTCGTGGAGGCATGCCGGGTCGTCAGGGTACAACGAGTCGATTATTGGATTCCGGATAAACGAGTAGGGCACGGCTCCGGTCCCCCCACTCTCCTACAACGGCTCCGTACAATACCCCCCATTGTACTCACGAAAGCCGCGAGGATGGCAATGTGTCCAAAGAAACCTGTTCTTGAGCGCAATATGTAGTGTGGCGAATCCCCTCCAGACCCGGTATATTCATTGCCGTGCAACTCTACGACGGAGCAAGAACACTCGAAGGGGAGAGGATCGAGTTGCGGCGCCACTCCCGTAAGAACTTCGGCCTCTACGCGGAGTGGTACGGGGACCCGGAGATCTGGCACCTGACGAGCTGGGCGCCATCGCCGCTGAGCCGTTCGGCGGTCGAGAGGTTGTTCGAGGACAGGGAGATCTCACAAACGGACGATTCTTTCGCAATCCACATCAAGGGCAACGACGAACCTATCGGAGTGATCAGCCTCATGAACAAGACCGGGGCCAACGAGTCGGCGGATCTCTCGGTGATCGTGGGCAATCAGGACGACCGCCATCAGGGTTATGGGACAGAGTCCATCGGCCGGCTCCTACGCTACGCCTTCGAGGAACTGGGGCTCAACCGCATCGGCCTGAGTGTCTTCGAGTTCAACGGGGAGGCCATCTCGGCCTACGAGGGGCTAGGCTTCGTGGAAGAAGGTCGCTTGCGCCAGGCCATAAAGCGTCGCTCCGGTTTCCACGACGCCATCCTGATGAGCATCCTGAAGTCGGAGTGGGAGTCTAACTCCTGACGCGGACGCCGAACTCGTCCTCGAGCCTGCTCAATACGCGCCCGACCTCAGCGTCCACCTCTTCGTCCGTGAGTGTCTTCTCGCCCTGGAATGTGAAGCCGAACGCTACGCTCTTCTGTCCCGGCGGAACAGGGCTTCCCGCGTAGACGTCGAAGATGCGCACCTCGGTCAACAAGGGCCCAGAAAAGCTCTGTACCGAGCGCAGCATGGCGCCTACCGGTATCCGTTCTTCGACGAGCACGGCCAGGTCCCTGGCCACGGCCGGAACGTTGACGAAAGGCTCGAACCGGGGCTCCGGAGCCGGTTGGCATGCGGCGGTGACCAACTCCAGGGCGGCGACAGGCCAACCGTCCAACCCGAACCTCCCGGCGACCTCGGGATGCAATTCCCCGACCCAGCCCGCCTCCTCGTCACCGACAAGCACGGCCGCCGAGCGCCCTGGATGCAGGTAAGGCCTCGTCGCAGGGACGAAACGAGCGTCCGGCACGAGCCGCTCGACGATGCCCTTGGCCTCGTAGAAATCGGCTCTGATCTCGGGCACGTTCCAGCCTGCGGGGCGCACGGTTCCGGCGAGCACGACCCCGATCCTGCTAGCCTCCCGCACGCCCATGAGGGTGGAAGCTGGATCTCGGCCCCCGAGTTGCTCGATAGCCCGATCCGCGTCTATCGTGTCCTGATCGAGCTCTCCCGTCATGCGGAACCGCAGCGCGACCTCCCGCAGGTCGTCCTGCGGAACATCGGCGAAGAACACGTTCCCTACTTCGAACAGCGCCCCTCCCCGCGCCCCGAAGGCCTTGTTGCGGGCCGCGGCGTCGAGCAACCCCGGCAGGATGCTCGTCCTCAGGTACCCACCCTCGGCGCTCAGGGGGTTCTCTAGCCTGACGGCCCCACCTTCCAGGCTGAGGTCCTCCGTCCAGCGCTCGGGGCCGAACGGGTAGGTTATAGCCTCCGAGAGTCCGAGGTCTGCGAGCAGGCGCCTGAGAGAGCGCGTCCTTTGCTGGGTCTCCGTAAGTCCCCCTGTCTGAGGAACGGCGGGCAGCGTCTCGGGCACCCTGTCGAGTCCGATGAGCCTTCCGACCTCCTCGACGAGGTCGGCCTCGCGGCGGAGATCCCTCCTGACGTTCGGAACTGTTGCCCACAACTCTACTTCTTCCCGCTCGACCTCGCATCCGAGTGCCTCGAGACGTTCGACCGCCTCCTCCATCTGCACAGGCATGCCGAGCAAGAGCTCAGCCCGCCCGAGCCGCAGGGGTACGCGCCAGGGTACTACGGGCTCGGGGTAGTGGCTGAGGGTGTCATCGGCGGGCTTTCCGCCGGGTGCCCGTGTGAGCAGGGCACTCACCCGGTCCATCGCGTAGGACACCATGTTCGGGTCGAGGCCGCGTTCGAAGCGGCCGGAGGCGTCGGTACGAAGGCCGAGCTTCTGGGAAGTCTGAAGGATGTTGCGCCCTTCGAAGTTGGCGACCTCGATCAAGGCGTCCGTGGTCTCATCCCCCACCTCGGCGTCCTCGGCGCCCATCATCCCGGCGATCACGAGCCCGCGCTCCTCGTCGGCGATCACGAGCATCTCCTCGTCGAGCACGCGCGTGGATCCATCGAGGAGTGTGATCTTCTCTTCCCTCCTCCCGCGCCTGACGACGATACCCTCACGCACCCTGGCCGCGTCGAAGGCGTGGATGGGCTGGCCGGTCTCGAGCATCACGTAGTTGGTCGCGTCGACGACAGCGTTTAAGGGCCGCATGCCACCGGCGAAGATCCTGCGCCGCATCCACAACGGCGCCTCCTGCCCAGATTCGAGGTCGGAGATGCGCCTGAGATCGTAGCGTGGACATAGATCGCCGGCCTCGACCCTGAGCCCGAAGTCGCGGGTCGGCTTCCCTCCTGTCTCGAATGATGGTTCGGGGATCCTGTATTCCGTCTTTAGTATGGCGGCGAGCTCCCTGGCTACCCCGATCATGCCCCACAGGTCTGGCCTGTTCGGGGTAACGTCGATGTCGAGAACTGTCTCGCCGACGGGGAAGTATTCGGCGACGGGACGCCCGACCTCGTAGGAATCGTCGAGCAGCAGTATCCCACCGTGGTCGGCCGAGATACCGAGCTCGCGCTCGCTCATCATCATCCCGTAAGATTCCAGGCCGCGAAGCTTCGCCTTTCTCAACCTCGTTCCGTCGGACATGGCGCTGCCTGGCAGCACGACGGGTACGCGGGCTCCAGGGTAGGGGTTCGGGGCGCCGGCCACGATCTGCACCTCCCTGCCGCCGAGGTCGACCTTCGCGACGAAGAGCCTGTCGGCGTTGGGATGCGGCCCGAACTCGACGACCTCACCAATGACGACCTCGCCCTCGATGACACCGAGGCGGTAGACGCCGTCGATCTCCTGGCTGCGAAGGGAAAAGAGGTCGACCAGTTCATCGGCTCGGAGGTCGAAGTCGAGGTACTCGTGTAGCCAGCTTAATGGTACGCGCAAGGTGGTCCCCTTCTAGATCTAGAACTGACGCAGAAAGCGGAGGTCGCCCTCGAAGAACAGGCGCAAGTCGGGGACACCGTACTTGACCATCGCCATCCTGTCAGGGCCCATCCCGAAGGCGTATCCTGTGTACTCCTCGGGGTCGTAGCCGACCTCCTCGAGCACACCAGGGTCGACCATCCCCGCCCCGAGCATCTCCAGCCAACCCGCGCCTTTGCAGACCTTGCAGTTCGGGTCCTTGCCGCCGCACACAAAGCAGCTCATGTCCATCTCTACGCTCGGCTCGGTGAACTGGAAATAGCTTGGCCGGAGCCGGATCTCGACCTCATCCCCGAAGACGTGCCTGGCCATCGCGGCGAGCGTCCCCTTCAAGTGCGCCAGTGTGAGGCCTCTGTCCACGGCGAGACCTTCGATCTGGTGGAACATGGGCGTGTGCGTCGGGTCGGAGTCGCGCCTGTAAGTGCGTCCCGGACACACGACGTAGACGGGCGGCCCCTGCGCGAGCATCGTCCTGATCTGCATCGGCGACGTCTGCGTACGCAAGACCAGCCCTTCATCCACGAAAAACGTGTCCTGCATAGTGCGCGCAGGATGCCCTGGCGGTATCCCGAGGGCCGTGAAATTGTAGTAGTCGGTCTCGACCTCGGGCCCCTCGGCGACACGATATCCAAGGCCGACGAAGAAGTCGACGACATCGTCTATGACCATCTGGGATGGATGCAAGTGGCCCCTCTGCAAAGGGACACCAGGCAGCGTGACGTCGACCGCTTCGGCCTGCAGGCGCTCCTCCTGTTCGCGCGCAGCGACCTCTTCGGTCCTGGAGCCAAGGGCGGCTTCTATCTCACGGGAGGCGAGGTTGGAGGATCTGCCGACCTCCTTGCGCTCCTCGGGCGATAGGGTGCCTATGCCCTTCTTTATCTCGGTGAGCTCCGCGGAGCGGCCGAGAAACCGTACGCGAATGTCTTCGAGATCGGCGGTGGAAGCACCTGAGGCGACGGCCGAGAGTGCCTCGGATTTCAACTGTTCGATGCGCTCGCTCGCCGTCATAGTGGGCGATTATGTTAGCACACGCGAATACGCCTCGTAGAGCAGGATCGATGCCGCCACGGAAGCGTTCAAAGAGGACGCAATCGAGGGTATGCTAACCCGCATCTCGCAGGCTCGGATGACGGCTTCGGGCAGGCCAGCGCCCTCGGCGCCAATGCAAAGCACGAGGCTGCTACGGGGAAGAGTCCCTGGCAGATTCCCGTCCTCGGGCACAGCAGCGACGAGACCGAAACCGGCGGCGCCCGCCTCGGCCAGAAAGTCGACCGTCTCGACCTCCCGCGCCACAGGGGTGTGGAAGATGGACCCCATCGTCGCCCTTACCGTCTTCGGGTTGTAAAGGTCGGCGGACCCTCTCGAGAGGGCGACACCGGCACCGAAGGCATGGGCGGAGCGGATGGCAGTACCAACGTTCCCGGGGTCCTGCACCCCGTGCAGCAGAACGACACGCCGCACGGAGAACAGAAGCTCTTCTGGAGTTACGTCGAGGAAAGGGAAGACCCCGACAGGGCCGGCCGGGGTCTTGAGCGTCGAGACGCGACGTATTTGCTCCACCGCATCGAAGACCTGTAAGGGTTCTGTGGGAGCCTCCTCGATTAGAGCGGCCCCTTCGGCAAGGAAGAGGCGTTCGGCCTCGCGGTACTTCTTGGTCTTGAGCTTCGCAGCCCGCCTGGGGGAGATCGCCGGGGTACCCGGCATCTCGCGGCTACTCGTCTCCGCTGGCAGCCTTCTCGACATCGCCGACGGTTATGCGTCCGCCCTGGCCCGACCCCTCCACGCTAGAGAGGTCCACGTTCAACTCCTCGGCCTTGCGCTCGGCAGCGTCGGTCGCCTCGATCTCCTCTTCCGAAGCTTCACTCTCTTCTGCTTGCTCTGCCTCTTCCGCTTGCTCCGCAGACGCCTCGGGCGTACTGCGGGCGGATTGGCTGGGCTGTTCGGGCTCGGTGCTCCGTTCTACCTCGATACGCCGGTCGACCGGTTTTCCGTCAAGGGCGTTCTTCGCCTGGGCCACGATGGCGCCGAAGATCTCGGGCTCAGTGACGGCGAGGTCGGCCAGGATCTTGCGGTCCAGGTCTATCTCGGCGAGCTTCAGCCCGTGGATGAGCCTGGAGTAGGAGAGGCCGTGCTCGCGGGCGCCGGCGTTGATGCGTTGGATCCAGAGCGCCCTGAAGTCCCTCTTGCGCTGCTTTCGTCCCTCGTAGGCGTAGACGCCGCTCTTCCAGACTTGCTCCTTGGCCCGCTTGTACGAGCTGTGCTTGGTCCCGCGGTAGCCTTTCGCCTGCTCCAGAACCTTGCGACGCTTCTTGCGGGCGTGGAGGCTGCGTGCCGTGCGTGCCATGCTACCTCTCCCCCAGAAGACGCTTGAGCTTCTTCTCGTCCGAGCGGGTCAGGTCGGTCTCCGTGTTGAGCCGCCGCTTCTGTTGCTGGCTCTTCTTCTCCAGCATGTGATTGTGCCCGGCGCGGCGGCGCTTGAGCCTGCCGTTCTTGCGCACCTCGAAGCGCCCGGCAGCACCCTGGTGGGTCTTCATCTTCGGCATGTGTCCTCCACGTTTCGTCTTTTTCCACCTGCGAAGAGGCTCGCGGCACGGGAGTAAGGGCCGTTTCGCCTCCGTCTGTCGTCAGGTTAGTGTATCAAACTGTTACTTAGCTGCGGGCTGCCCTCTCCCTACGTCCGTTCGGCTGGGGGGCCTGTGCCTCTGCTTGCGACCCCTCTCTGGACTCCTTCTTCGGGGCCATGACCATTACCATGTTGCGCCCGTCAAGGTTGGGCTGGCTCTCTATGCGTCCGAGTTCGTCGAGGTCGGTCGCGAGCCTCCTCAGGAGCCTCTCTCCGAGTTCGGGATGCTGCACCTCGCGTCCGCGGAACATGATCGTGACTTTCACCTTGTCGCCGCCGCGAAGAAAGCGTTCGACGTGCCCGCGTTTGGTATTGAAGTCGTGGTCGCCTATCTTGGGCCTGAGCTTTATCTCCCGCACGTTGACATTGACCTGCTTCTTGCGGGCTGCCTTGCGGGCCTGCTCCTTCTGGTATTTGAACTTGCCGTAATCCATCATGCGGACCACTGGGGGGTTGGCGTTCGGCGCTACCTCTACAAGGTCGAGGTCAGCCCTCTCACCGTAATCCATGGCCTCGCGGATGTGCTTGATGCCTAGCTGTTCGCCGTCGGCCGAGATCAAACGCACCTCGCGGGCCCGGATCTGACCGTTTATTCGGGGTTCTTCTTCAGTCGCTACTGCGCACCACTCCTCTCGAAATCGCGTTTTCGGGGCCGTTCGTCTACCACGGATGATAGATCTGCTCGTGCGCCGGACGGACGCGGACCCCAACTACAATTACGATTATACCGCGCTCGCGAGTCTTGTGTCCATACGACCCTACGTGCGCGAGCTGACCTCCCGAGAGACTGCCTCTGCGAAGTCGCTGAGATTCAGCTCCTCCTGTTGCTTCTCTCCGCGCCGGCGCACGTTGACGCTACCCTGCTCGGCCTCTCTATCTCCGACTATGAGCAGGTAGGGGGTCTTCTGCCTGGAGTTCTCCCTGATCTTCTTCTGCATGCTGTTCTGCGAATCGTCGACCTCGACCCGCAAATCTTCCGCAGCGAGCTTGTCTTGCACCTCGCTGGCGTAGCCGAGGTGCCTGTCGGCTACGGGGATGACGACGGCCTGCACGGGGGAGAGCCAGACGGGGAAAGCGCCTGCGAAGTGCTCGATCAGGACGGCCATGAACCGCTCTGTGGAACCTGTGACGGCCCTGTGCAAGAGCACGGGCGTATGCGCCTTACCGTCCTCGCCGATGTACTCGCAACCAAGCCTGGCTGGCTGGATGAAGTCGACCTGGATCGTCGAGAGCTGCCACTCGCGCCCGAGCACGTCTTTGGCCATAAAGTCGGCTTTCGGGCCGTAGAAGGCCGCCTCACCGGCTTCCTCGTCGTAGGCGATTGCGGCGGTGTCGAGCGCCTCGCGCAGCTCCTTCTCGGCCCGCGACCACTTGGCATCGTCTGCGACGTACTTGGCCACGTCCTGGTCGCGCAAAGAGAGCTGGACGCGATAGTCGGCGAAGCCGTAAGTATCGAGGACTTCGCGCACGATCTCCAGCGCCCGCGCGAACTCTTCCTGGATCTGATCCTCCGTGCAGAACACGTGCGCGTCGTCCTGCGTCAGGCTGCGCACCCGCGTGAGCCCGTTGAGCTCCCCGCTCTTCTCGTAGCGGTACAACGTCGCGAATTCCGCGTACCTTAGCGGGAGATCCCTGTACGAATGGGACCCGGAGTTATACAGCGTCATGTGGCTCGGGCAGTTCATGGGCTTGAGTCTGTAGCGCGTCTCGCCGTCGATCATCGGGGGGAACATCGACTCCCTGTAGTGCTCCAGATGTCCTGACTTCGCGTAAAGGGCCTCGTTGACCAGGTGCCCGGTCCACACATGCTCGTAGCCGCGGCGCGTCTGGACCTCGCGCACGTAGTTTTCCATGAGGTGCCGCAACATCTCCCCCTTGGGCAGAAAGAGCGGGATGCCTGCGCCCGTATCGGGCGAGAACGCGAAGAGCTCGAGATCCTTGCCGATCTTACGGTGGTCCCTGGCTCTCGCCTCCTCCAGCCTTCTGAGGTAAGCCTTGAGCTCCTTCTCCGTCGGCCAGGCCGTGCCGTAGACGCGGGTTAGCATCGGGTTCTTCTCGTCGCCGCGCCAGTAGGCCCCTGCTATGTTCTGCAGCTTGAAGGCGCCGAGCCTGCCCGTGCTAGGGACGTGCGGTCCGCGGCAAAGGTCGAAGAAGTCTCCCTGCTTGTAGACCGTGATCTCACCGTCTTCCAGGGCCTCGACGATCTCCGTTTTGTAGGGGTTGTCCACATAGAAATCCTCGGCCTCCGCCTTGGAGACCTCCTCGCGCTCTATCGGCAGGTCGCGCGCGACGATCTCACGCATCCGCTCCTCGATGCGGGGCAGATCCTCGTCCGTAAGACGCCCTGCGACCTCAATGTCGTAGAAGAAGCCGTTCTCTATCGGCGGGCCGAGGGTCAACTTGCTGCCCGGATAGAGCTCCACGATAGCCTGCGCCATCGCGTGCGCCGTCGAATGCCGCAGGACCTCGAGGCCCTCCGATGAGTCACCGGTAACCACCTCGAAATCTCCACCACCGTCCAGCGGGGCATCGAGATCGATCAGGCGCCCGTCCAGCTTCGCGACCACAGCGTCTCGGGCGAGGCGTTTGCCTATCTTCTCGGCGACGTCCCGGGCCTTCTTGCCCGGCTCTATCTCGAGTTGTTTACCGTCGGGTAGCTTGACGGAAGCCATGTGTGCACCTTTCCTGGCAAGGGTGGCTAGTTAAAACGCGGGATCTTACTAGATAGTTCGACGAAGCACGCCGGCGAAATTCGCGCAGCGCGGTGGGCGATAGTGGATTCGAACCACTGACCTCTTCCGCGTCAAGGAAGCGCTCTCCCCCTGAGCTAATCGCCCTTACTCTCCGTGGACGCCCTTACGCCGCTCCGAGAGGCGGCACCCGGAATCGAACCGGGGTACAGGGTTTTGCAGACCCTTGCCTAACCACTCGGCCATGCCGCCAGCGGCGCCGCTACGACCCACGGCCAGAGCGGAAGACGGGATTCGAACCCGCGACCCTCACCATGGCAAGGTGATGCTCTACCAACTGAGCTACTTCCGCGTTCGGCCCTAATTTAGCACGGGCCAAAGGCTCTTACAAGCTGTCGTTGAAC
>JBPCIR010000103.1:0-5211 GCA_051006095.1 Rubrobacter sp.
CCTTCTGCAGGCGTTCCAGCTCCGAGGTGAGCTCCAGGATCTGCTGTCTGACCTCGGGCTCGAACTCTACCCGGCCTGCGATCGCGAACGAGAGGTTCCTGTAGGGCGGCTCTATCTCGATCCCGACAGAACCTTCGGTCGCGGCCTCGACGACGCGCTCGAGCAGGGCTATACACTCCTCGGCCAGCGTGCCAACGTCCTCCTCGATTTCATCCTGGAAGTACTCGATCTCACCCACGTAGTAAGGTTTGCCCGTTAGTACGTTGTTCAGCTTGAAGCGCCGCGAACCTTCGACCAGGATCAGCATCCGCCCGTCCTCGTAGCGCTCGACGAGCTCGACGATCTTCGCCGTGCAGCCCACCTGCCGCGTCCCCGACTCATCGGCGAAGACCATCCCGAACTCGCCCTCCTGCTCCAGGCACTCGTTCACCATCTGCTTGTAGCGCTCCTCGAAGATGTGCAGCGGCAAAGGCGCGCCAGGCATCAATACGACGTTCAGCGGGAAAAGGGGTATGTCGGACAAGCTTGTACTCCTTCTGCTCTTTGACCGAATTCTATCTCACCTCGCATATGGCCTGCTCGGCGCCCCGCGGCATCGGGTTCTGCCGCTGGGCGGTGGGTGGGGTAAGCTAGTAGGAGAGAAGACCTAGTTCGGGGGTGGAAGGTGGGATCCGTGGCGGCGAGTCCATACGTTTCTGCCGACAACCTGGGATGACAGAAGACGGGATACACGCTGGCCGCGTCGCGCTCGTAACCGGCGCGGGACGGGGCATCGGGGCTGCGACGGCCCGCCTCCTCGCCAACGAGGGCGCGGCAGTCGCCCTCGCCGCCCGCACCGAGGAGGAGATAGTCTCCGTGGCGCGCGAGATCTCCTCCCGCGGTGGCACCGCCTTGCCCGTGTGGTTGGACGTGGCCGACGAAGGCTCCGTCTCAGCCTGTTTCGAGAGGGTGCGTGCCGAACTCGGCAACGTCACCATCCTCATAAACAACGCTGGCACACCAGGCGCCCCGCTCCCCGTCGCGGCGATGCGACCTGAAGGGTGGCGGCGCGCCTTCGAAGTCAACGTGACAGGGGCCTTCCTCTGCTCGAGGGAAGCGCTGCCGGACATGGTCTCCGCCAACTGGGGCCGCATAGTAAACGTCTCCAGCGCCGCCGCCAGGCACCCAGTCGCGGGGATGGCCGCCTACGGCGCCTCGAAGGCGGCCCTGGACCAACTCACCCGCGTTCTGGCCCTCGAAGGCGAACCTTACGGCATCGCCGTAACGGGCGTCTATCCTGGTGTCGTGGACACCAGGATGCAGGAGGAGTCGCGAGGTTTCGGCCAGGAGCTCATCGGCAAGCAACTCGACCGCATGTTCCAGGGCTACAGAGACTTCGGGATGCTCCGCCCGCCCCAGGAGCCAGCGGACCTCATAAGCTACCTCTGCACCCCCGCCGCATGGCGCCTCAGCGGTCACATCATCCGCCTCGAACAGCTCGAAGCAATAAAGGAGGAGTCTTGAGGACGAGTAAATGTCCTGGCGAAGATCCCAAGCCGCATCAGACGCCGCCCTCTGCTTCAGAGAGCAGGACCCTCTCCCCTGATTCCGCGGATCGCGCGAGGGCCACCATCCCGCGCACCGCCGCCAGTCCGTCGTCGACGTCGGCGCCAAGCGTGGGGACGCCGCGAAGTATCCTGTCGGCGAAGCCCTCCACCTGCAGTCTGAAGAAGTGGGCGTCCTCCCCCAGGGGTCGATGATATCGACCGTCTCTGGTAGAGAAACACTCCACGTCGCTTGACTTGAGGTACCAGGGATTGTATGTCTTGCCGATCACACTTCCGTACTCGCCGTAGATCTGGAATCCTTCGTGCCAGTCCATGCGCACGGCTATGGTTAGGTCGAAGTGTCCTACGCTGCCGTCGGCAAACTCAGCCTCGGCGAACCAGCAGCGGGCGCCGAATTTCTCCACGAGACGGGCGCGTAAGCTCACTATCTCCCCACCCAGAAAGCGGGCGGTGTCGAGGAGGTGGCTGCCGTGTGCGAGCATGTCGTAGCGGCGCCTGTCCGCCTTGGGATCGCCTTTTGGTCGCCTGGTCTCCCCGCTGGCTAGCGGGATAGGCTGCAGAGCATCGGTCATAGCGTAACGGTAGAGCGAGTCGCAATACCAGGCCTTGAGCGCGAGCATCTCCCCCATCTCCTCCCGGATAAAGCGGTGCGCGAAGGCGATGCCTGGGTCGAAGCGTTTCTCGGTGCCGACCTGGAGCACGAGCCCAGAAGCCAGAACCCTCTCGCGCAGGTCCTCGCACTCCTCCACACCCACCCCCATGGGTTTCTCCACGAGCACGTGCTTGCCGGCCTCGATGGCCACACTAGCAGCGGGCACGTGGAACTGATCCGCCACCCCGATGATGACCGCCTCGACGTTAGGGTCGGAGAGCATGGCTTCGTAGTCGGTGTACGTAACCCGCGGGGCGTGGAAGGCGGCCATCTTTTCGACCAGATCCTCCGCTACGTCGCAGATAGCGTACAGCTCGGCGTTGCGCGCTTTGCGGCAGGCCTCGAAGTGGGCGAACTGCGAGATTGGCCCGCAGCCGAGGACCCCTACCCTCAAGGGTGGTGGTTCCTTTCTCACACCTGCCCCAGCTACTCCTGCAAGCGCCGGTCGCAGTCGTCGAACCCGGCTTCCGATACCAATTCGGGCGGCAGTGAGACGGTACGCACGGGTGCTTCCAGCGCGCAGAGACGGTCGCGTGGCTCATCGTAATCCGAGAACGTGGACGTCGATCCATTAGTTCTTGTCATCAGATTCTCGATCTGTAAACATAGCCTCCCGAGAGCAGCCAGGCCAGTCCCGGCCAGGAGCGCGCAAATCGAACAGAGTATAGATCAATGGAGGCAGTTAGAGAACTCGATTTCAGCATTCGGGTTGTCGTCCGACTGATTCATTGGCACGTGCTCCAATCTTGTAGGAAAATGAGCAAGTAGAGCGTAGGGTAGCGCTACCCCCAAGAGAGGGGAAAGAAGAGGATGGGACCTTCTGGCTCTGAGCGTGTGAGCGGGCCCCAGACGCCGATGGGTGACACACGCAAGGCTGTAAGGGTATGGTTGCTCGGTGGGTTTAGGGTTAGTGTAGGTTCCAGGACCATCACCCAAGATACCTGGCGCCTGAGGAAGGCGGCCGCCCTGATTAAGCTCCTGGCTCTGGCTCCAGGCCATCGCATACACCGAGAGCAGGTGATGGATTTGCTCTGGCCCGACTCGGGCAGGAGGGCGGCCTCGAACAGCCTGCGCAGCACCCTCCACGTCGCCCGCAAGATCCTCGACCCGAGCGTGGGTTCGCGCTACCTGGCATCGGAGGATGAGTCGCTGGTGCTGTGCCCTGGAGGCGAGCTGTGGATGGATGTCGATGCCTTCGAGGAGGCTGCGGCGAGTGCCAGGGGCGCCAGGGAGCCTGCGACCTATAGGACGGCTTTAGAGTTGTACGCAGACGACCTGCTACCGGAAGACCGCTACGAGCAGTGGACGGAAGGCAGGCGCGACGAGCTGCGGCAACTGTACCTTGCCCTGCGCGTCGAACTCGCGGGATTCTACGAGGCACGTGATGAGCACAGCCTGGCCATCGAGGCGCTGCAAAAGGCGACGGTCAAGGAGCCCACCCTCGAGGATGCGCACGCAGCCCTTATGCGTCTTCACGTCCTCTCGGGGAGGCCCGAGAAGGCCGTCGCCCAGTACGAACACCTCCGCGATGCCCTCTCCAAAGAGTTCGGTATAGAGCCTGCCCCAGCCACACGTCACCTGCGCGACGAGATAGCTGCCGGGGGCCTCCCGATGACACCATCCGTGGGTCCCTTGCGGGAGGATAAACAACCCCGTATAGGCAAGCACAACTTGCCAACACAGAGGACCAGCTTCGTTGGTCGTGAGCAGGAGTTGGTCGCGGTCAAGAGGATGCTCGCCATGACCAGGCTCCTTACCCTCACAGGGGCTGGCGGTTCGGGCAAGACGCGCCTTGCCCTGGAAGTGGCCAGGGATCTCGTAGGAGTGTACCCGGACGGGGTGTGGCTAGTGGAGTTGGCTCCTCTCTCGGAGGGTGAGCTAGTACCGCAGGCGGTAGCTACCATCTTGGGAGGGGCGGAGCGCTCCGACCAGCCGCTCACCGAAGCACTCGTCGAGGTAATGCGTGGCAGGGAGATGCTACTGGTGGTGGACAACTGCGAGCACCTCGTGGAGGCCGTGGTCGGCCTGGTGGATGCCCTCCTCGATTTCTGCCCGGGCTTGCGGGTGCTCGCCACAAGCCGCATCCCGTTAGGCGTCTACGGCGAGCAAGAGTACGCGGTGCCACCGCTTGCCGTCCCCGACCCGAAGAGGTTGCCCACCCTCGAGACCCTCTCCCACTACGAGGCGGTCAGGCTCTTCATAGAGCGGGCGAAGGCCGCGAAGGCTGACTTGGCGCTCACCCACGAGAACGGCCCAGCTATCGCCCAGATCTGCGCCCGCCTCGACGGTCTCCCCCTCGCCATAGAGCTTGCCGCAGCCAGGGTCAAGCTGCTGCCGCCCAAAGCCATGCTAGGCAGGCTCGGACAACGCCTGATGCTTCTGACCGGCGGGGCGAAGAACCTCCCCGCGCGCCAGCGCACCCTCAGAGCCGCCATAGAGTGGAGCCACACACTGCTAGAAGAAGGTGAGAAGACGCTCTTTGCCAGGATGGCGGTCTTCTCCGGCGACCGCACCCTCGATGCCATAGAGGCCGTCTGCGACGCGAAAGGGGATCTGCCCGTGGACGTTTTCGAGGGAGTCTCCTCGCTGCTGGACAACAGTCTCATAAGGCAGGAAGAAGGGCCTGAGGGCGAGCCCCGGTTCGTGATGCTCGAGACCATCCACGAGTACGCCCGCGAGAGACTCGAAGAGAGTGGGGAGGCAGCAGAGATCGGGCGCGCGCACGCACAATACTTCCTGGCGCTTGCGGAGGAGGCCGAGCCCGAGTTGACGGGTGCGGATCAGGTGTCTTGGACGAACCGGCTGGAGGCCGAGCACGACAACCTCAGGGCAGCCCTCTCCTGGTCGCTCCAAGCCGGGGACGCGGAGTCGGCGCTGCGCATCGCGGGCGCCCTGTGGCGCTTCTGGGGCGTTCATGGCCACTTTAGCGAAGGCCGGCGCTGGCTGAGCACGAGTCTGTCCGCTGGAAGAGAGGCTGCTCCCGCAAGCGTCAGGGCCAGGGCGTTACTCGCC
>JBPCIR010000104.1:0-6100 GCA_051006095.1 Rubrobacter sp.
GGTTTATACCGAGGACTTCGTCCCAGACATCCTCCTCGGTCTCTGTGACCGTCCCGTAGCGCTGGACCCCGGCGCTGTTGACGAGCACGTCTACCCCTCCATAGGCCTCGACAGCGAAGTCCACAAGCCCTTTCATGTCCGCAGTTGAGATCACATCCCCCCTCATCCCCCTGACTTCGAGACCCTCTTCACGCAACCTGCCGGCCGCCTGCTGCGCTTGATCCTCGCGGTCGCTGCAGATCACGACCGAGGCTCCCTCCCGGGCCAGCCTCCCGGCGACCGCGAGCCCGATGCCGGCCCCGCCACCGGTTACAACCGCCACCTTACCGCGAAACTCGTCCGTCATTCCCTACCTCCCACGTTCGAGGTCCACAGCGAGGGAGACGAGACTCCCCGCCGGAACGACGAACCGGACGTTCTCGCCGTCGACCCTCGGCTCTTCCAGGTACTTTTCGAGATGCGACCCGACCCAGGCTCGGGCAACCCGGAGCAGCCCGAACGAGACGCAGACTTCCTCGTTCTCGGAGGACAGAGACTGGAGCATCACAGTGAGGTCGTGCCCCCGCCTCGAAGGCATGAGGGCGATGATATCTACCGCGGTACCTTCTACGGAGCAGAAGCTGCCCCGCTCTGGAAGGTCCTCCCCGGCAGACGAAGAAGAGAGGATCCCCAGTAGGGGCGTCGTTAGCGCCGCCGCGGTCCTCATACCAAGTTCGGGCGTCTCCATATCTTCTCCTGAGGCGACCGCATAGGAGAATTCCATCTCGCCCTGCTGTCGCGAAGGGAAGTTGGTGTCCCAGATGTTATTGAGGGCCCAGGAGTATACGGTCGCGGGGTTGCCGATCTCGGGGTCGATGGTCTCGGGGAAAGGGAGGTAAGGGAGGTGGATGTTTCCGAACTGGACGAGCGGGGCCTCCATGGTGGCCCACGCCAGCCTGACCTCCTCGTTCTCGAGGCCGACCCAGTGCCGGATCGCCCGCATGTGGTCGGCCGAACCGGGAACGTGCGGCGCGTCGGGCGAATCTATCCCCCCTGTTATCTCGTAGCGGAATCGGGGGTTCCTGACGTCGAAGGGGAAGGCGAAGAACACGCTCTCCTTCTCGGGAGTACCGACCTTGTGTATCCGGTTGGTGATGTCGAACCTGCGCACGCCGCGGAACAGGGTCAGCGTAGACTCGACGATGTCAGCCCTCTCATCGACCAGGCGCACGGTCATGCGGTCCCAGACCGGGTTGGACGAGCGCTGTGTAACCACGGCGAGCCCCCCTGCCGAGCGCTCGCCTAGCAAAGCCAGGTCGGTCGCCTGGATGCGGCTGGAGAGGTGGTTGAAGTGCGGGGCGCTGGCGTAACGGTCGTACACGTACTGGTCGAAGCCGAACGGGGCCTCTGCGTCGACCAGGTTCAGGCCTGAAGTCTTGTCGAGTAGCTCGGTGACCCTACCTCTCGCGAGGTCGAAGCACACCCGGTAATACTCGTTCTCTATGCAAGGCTCGTCGCCCGCCTCCGGCTCCTCGTACCCATCGTCCCCTTCGACAAGGTCGTAGCGCCTGTAGCCGCAAGCCGGAACCTCACTGGCAACGAAGCTGAGGCGCCTTCCGCGCACCCTGAACTGGGCGTTTTCCTGGTCCTCGACCACGTGGGGCGCACGCTCTCGCGTGACGGTATCGACCACAGCAACGGGACGCTGGAGCCCGGTGCGGCTCTCGGGCACGAACACGCTGACCGGATCGGTGCGCTCCCAGCGGCTTGGGTTGAATACGGTAACGGAGGCGAGTGAGTCGCCGGATTGCCCGAAGGCGTGCGAGAGGCGGTGGACGCCTGATCTTACGAGGGCGTTGGATCTCTCATAAGCATCCCGTGCGAAACCCGCCTTTGTCTCCCATTGGATCGCCCCTGATTCCCGCTTCTGCAGGCCGTCCATCCAGGGATTCGCTGCTCCCCAGGTATGCTCGTCGAAGAGCGCCATGCTCTCGTATGCCTCGTCTATCTCATCCCGCGGGTCGGCACCGTCTTCGGTGAGGGTATTCGCTATCGTGTGCAGGGTCTGGGCCGTCCTTACATCAGCCTGGGCATGACGGTTGAAACCGAGGTGGCGCGCCCCCGATCCTATACCGTCGACCCACCAGTCGGTCCAGTCGCCTGTGTAGGTCTCGATATCCTCCGCAAGCTTCTCTTCGGCCGCGGTGAAAAACTCGCTGTTGGTCGCCAAGCGTAATTGCGGATAGGCCCACTTCTCGTTCCATTCGCGCACGATCCCGGCGGGGATTATGTTCGGAGAGGCGTTGTCCGAGAAAACGCCCTGGACCCTCAGGTGGAGCACATCGTGAGGATACGGCACTTTCGTGACGTTGGAGGAGGGGTCCAGGCCCTTCCATCCGAGGATGCTCTCCCCACGTCCCCGGTACGGGTAGGGAAGCTCCGCGAGGGCCGACAGATAGCCCGGCAATGCCTCGAGCGTGGCCTGGTAATCCTCCGCCAGGCCGACCAGGTTGCCCTCCATGTACGCGCTACCGTGCGGGGTGTCCGTATACCACACCAACAGGCGTTTGCCGTTGGGGGCGCGCCAGTAGAAGGGACGTGTAAGCTCCTGACCGCCGACCAGATGCGGGGCGGAACGACCCGCATAATTGTGGGCCACGGAAAGGTAGCGGATATCCGCGTCCACCAGGGAAGTCAGAAGGCCGATCGTCGCTCCAGGCACGTCGGTCTGCATGGCGGTCTCTATGGGCACGTCGTACCGTTCGCGTAGTTCGTCGGCGAAGCGTAGCTGGCGCGCCAGCTCGTCGATCGAGTACGCTTCCGTGTGCATGCTAAAGGGGAGCGCGCAGATCTCTATGCGTCCCTCGCGAACGCGGTCGAAGAACCTGGTCCTGTCGCTTTCTGGCCGGTTCTTTATCCAGTGGAAAAGTGGCCATGTGGCTTCAACGTTCCAACGGAACTTCGCGTCCTCAGGCCAGTCGTCGGTGGCCGAGACAAGATCCAGGACCGAGTCCAGATACTGCAGGTGGTGCTGTAGCACCGAGCTCTGGGTGTCTGTGTAACCGATGTCGAGGTGCGAGTGGTGGACGAGAAATACCGACCATTTACGCTGGGGAAGGATCTCCACTCCGGCCTCGAACGGCTCCCCTCCCCCACCTTCGACCCTGAGAGTAAACGTGCGGGGCTCGTAAACCTCGGGGACCAAGAGATGCACGAGCGTGCTGCCCTCGCCGATCCTGGCCCCGGCCGTATCGAGAGTTGTATCCCCGTCGGAGACCGTGAACGTCACGTCTCCGGCCACGGATTCGGCAATCACCACCAGCCGCAAGACCTGCGAGAGATTCCCGTCCTCCGTTCTGCGGAAGAGAGGCAGGCCAACGGCCCTCACGGAGAAGTCATGGACGTCGAGGTCCATTGTGGAAGGGCCCTGGATCATCTCCTCCCTGGCGTTTCGCGTCCGTGGATCGTCGCCGGCGGGACGTTTGCGGGGCATGATGCTCCTTCTTTCAGCTAGTCAGCTTGTCAAATACGTTCTCTTGATGCCACTGCAACGACGCGATATCGGGCCAGAGTGGTTTCCGGGCAGGGCCAACGATACCGCGTCCTTCGAGGTTGGTCAGGTAGCCGGGAAGGTTATAGAGGACGTTGAGTTGCCGAGAGGCGACGACTTCGTATACCTGAGAAACACCGAGCAGCCCCTCATCGAAGGTCCAGTGGCACATCCTGCACAGAGCCATGCCGTTGGCCGGCCTGTAGTCCTGCGTCTCACTCCAGGGAATAATGTGCGCCGCCGTGACCGCCGTATGACCGTCGAGGGTACGGACCCGGATGCCGCACAGGGCGCAGCGGTGAAGGTATGCGGTAACGACCGCTCGCCGGAAACCCTGGTCGCGGACGGCTGGACGGTACGCTTCCTCGATGGACAGCGTCTCCTCGACCTTAGAATCGTCGGGACGTTTCAGCAACTCCCTGCTATAGACGAAAGCGCCGCGGTTGGTGACGCTCTGCTCAACGAGAGACTGTCTCGTTTCTCTCGAGAAGTACTGCTCGATCAGAACGCTTCGCAGCCGGTCGCGGTTCTCCTTCGACCGGACGAGGTCGTAGAGATCTTCGTCCAGGCGAGCTCCAGCAAACTCTTCCCGAAGCCGGGTCAGAGACGTGATCTGCGAGCCGAGCAAGGTGCTCTCGTGCCTCGGAAGAAGGTGCCAGAAACCGTCGCCCCGCAGGTGAAAGAAGGGCAACGCGAGATTGCCCGGTCGGGTGAAGGGCAGGACACGTTCCCAGTACCTGCCGAACAGCTCCGCAAGGTCATCCGAGAGCTCGACGAAGTTCGAGGAGATCTCGCCTGAGTCGAAGAGGTCAAGGACACATAGGAGTAGGATCGGCTTGTGTGGAGCCTGATGTGCCGTGACCTCGGACCACACCTTGCGGTTTCTGTTCGTCCTGAGTCGGGCGAAACGTCCCGCATAGTAGTCTGTTCCTTTACCCATCAACGTAGGAGTATGTTAGCCGCTACGCTTCCTTTCGTGCTAGTCTCGAACCATCTCGGGTTGCCTTTAAGCTACCGGGTACCCACTCATCAAACGAACCCGACGAGCTCAGGCTACCCGGCGGGCGAACGCCAACGTGACGATCGCCGCTGCGGCCTGTCCGACGACGAGCAGCCCGAGCGGAAGCCCGGCCGCAGCCTCGGTGCCCGCCAGTTCGGCGCCGAGCAACGCCCGGCGGTGCCTCCGGCGTCTAGCCCCGCGCTCCCAATGGCCGTAGCGAGTGCCAGGACGAGGAGGGTCCCGCGCCGCACCTGACCAGGTTTACCCTCGTGTTCGCTCATGTGCCGGATAGCAGTCGTGCTGGATCTTCATCCCACGGATCGGCTGTTGCGCCCGAATCCGCCGGTGTCGATACCCCAGGCCACGATGCGCTGCGGGTGAATGCGGATCACGGGCTCAGGCTTCTCGATGGCCTCAGCACTCCCGCGGACTTCGATCCCCCGTGGCCGCCACGGCTTTGTGGATGCGAGATCGTCGACGACGAGGGCGGCACGCCCGGAACGCGCAATGTCGCGGAACTTCTTCGTTCTCGTCAGGTCGTGCCCGCGGATGTCCATGGTGTCGAGATGTCGGTTGTAGGAGATCATTCCGACCGGCGCGACGTGCGGGATTCCGTCCTGGCCTACGGTCGCGAGGCGTCCGAGGAGGCCGCTGCCGAGGTACTCGATCTCGTTCGTGGTGAAGATGCTCATCGGTCTCTCCGAGACCACCACTCGATGAGGTTCGCGTCGGGATCGTAGAAGTAGTACGAGATGGCATCCATCCAATCGAGGTTCACCGGCCCGTACACCTCCACACCCTTGCGCCGCACGTGCCCGACGGCATCATCGAGCCTATCCTGGGGAACCTCGAACGCGTAATGCACGGCTCCCCAGCGATCGCCTTCGGGTCGCTGGGAGTGTTGCTCGAAGAGCAGAGGCCCCTTTCGCAAGGCTATACGCTGCGCCTCTCCCGGCGTCCCGGCCCAGAACCAGGCCCACTCGTCGTCGGCCTCCCTCTCCGGCGTCAGACCGACCACCTCCTCATAGAAGCGGGCCGAGGACCGGACGTCCCTCACTACCAGCACGAGTTCCGAAATACCGCTGCTGAACATCCCATACCTCCCGGCAGTGTCTTCAGTCGTTTGTGTCCCTGTGGTGCTCATTCGGCTCGGGGGACTCCGGGCGCGACATCGTAGAGCTTGAGCTCTATGAGGTAGCCGTCCGGGTCTCTCACGTACAGGGCTCCCCCCGACCCTCGGGCGCCAACGACGTTCTCCGACCGGCGTTCGATCTCTACGCCAGCCTGCGTGAGGTGTTCGGCCAGCGCATCCAGGTTCGTACCTTCCACCACCAGGGCGAGGTGATCGTAGCCCCGGGTGGAGGCGGCCTCGAAGGTGGGATCCGGCCTCAGATGCAAGATGAACTCGGGCGTTACCCGCAACGAGACGAGGGGATGCTCTCCACGCTCATATTCCTCCAGGCCGAACGGCTCGAGACCCAGGACATCGCGGTAGAAGCCCAGAGACCTCTCGATGTCCTTTACCCGCCAGTTTGTGTGGTCGGCAACGGTTATCTTCATCGTTCTCTCGG